>NZ_JAATEP010000010.1:0-261614 GCF_012034275.1 Nonomuraea composti
TGGCCCGGACACCGCCGCCCGCAAGGAGCTGCCGGGCCACGATGTGGCCCGAGCCGCCTCCGAGGCCGGCGCCGGGATGGGTGAACGCGCCGATGTGCCAGAGCCCGGCGATGCCCGTCCGGTGGCCGGTCCCGGTGCCGGGCCGCCACACGAAGCTCTGGTCGAGCTCGGCGGCGCCGCCGTACGGGTCACCGGCGACCGCGTTCGGGTTCGCGGCGAGCAGGGCGGGCGGCGGCAGGGCGACGGTGCCGCGGATGCTGTCGCGAAGACCGCGGGCGAAGGCCGCGATGCGATCGATCACCCGGTCCGTGTATGCCGCCACGACCTCCTCGCTCCACCCGCCGGCCACGTCGATCTCGCCCGCGGCGTCGCCACGGGGAGCGAACGGCAGCTCCTGGAGCTGGATCCACAACGTGCCGGCGCCCTCCGGCGCGCGGCTGGGGTCGAGCACCGTCTGCTGCCCGACGACGACCGTGGGCGCGGCGGGCAGCAGCCCGGCCTCGGCCTGGGCGCAGGCGATGCCGGTGCTGTCGGCGCCGTTCGAGATGTGCACCAGCGGCACCGGGTCCAGGCCGGCATCGCTCCAGCGCAGCCGGTCGCCGAGGGCGAGGTGGATCTGCATGGCGGCCCGGCCCGGCCGGTGCAACCGCGCCGCACGCCGCCCCTTGTCGGTCACGGCGTCACGGTCCAGCAGCCGCTCGTACAGATCGCCGGTCGAGGTCGAGGCCAGCACCGCCCTGCGGGCCGCGACCCGCCGGCCGCCGGCATGGACGGCGACCGCGCGCCCGCCGGCGACCTCGATCCGCTCGGCGCGGACACCCAGACGCACCTCGACGCCACGGTCGGCGAGCAGGCGCTCGAAGGCCGCGACGAACCGCCGCGCGCCGCCCTTCACCACCGGAAGGCCGATGCCGTGCAGGGTGGCCGCCATCACCGGCAGCATCAGGCCGCCGCCGGCGTGGTCAGGGCCCAGCCCGGCATGCAGCAGCCACGGTGTCCAGAGCTGGTCGGCCTCCCATCCGGTGAAACGCTCGCGGACGAAGCCGCGGCCGCTCTGCGCGGCGACCCGGGCCAGCTCCAACGCGCCGCTGACGCCCACGCCCCGCAGCGCGGTCGCGCCGATCCGCGCGAGGTCCGGGGCGCGCAGCTCCGAGCCGAGCACGCCGAACACGACGCCCGCACGCCGCTCGAACTCGCCGAGCATGGTGCGGTACGCCGCCCGGTCGTCGGCGTGGGCCAGCCGGGCGGCGGTCGCCGCCGGGTCCCGGTCGGCGATGACGACGCCGCGCTCGGAGATCGACGCGGTCACGGCGCCATCGGTGTTGGCGTACTCCAGGCCGCGCTCGTGCAGCGCCGCGCCGAGCTCGGCGTACGCGCCGCCCCCGACGAACAGCGGATGCCACGAGGAGAACGTGTCGTGGACGTGCCCGGGGATGGTCAGCTCCGCAGAGTCCATGAACCCGCCGAGCCGGTCGCGCGTGTCGAGCAGCACCACCGTCCATCCCGCGCCCGCGAGCTCGGCCGCGGCCACCAGGCCGTTGATGCCCGCTCCGATCACCACGGCATCGGCTTCGTCGTTCACCGTTCACCCCCGAGTCGTCATCGTCCGGCGCGGGTCCAGGTCTTCGACCTCCGGCCCCTGCTCCATCTGGACCCGCCGCACCGGCGCGCGGCATGCTCCAGCCGCTCCAGCGTGATCAACGGGACGGCACCGCCCTGGGACAGGCGGGAGCGGGAGGTGGTCCCTGCTCGCACCACTCTGGCACCCCAGTCAATCGCGCTGAATGCAGATCCAGTCCCATGATGGCGGCACCTTTGGCCCTTCTTCGCGCAATGTCCTGATGTCGTCCGTCACGTGAGGGTTTCGGGTTCGCCCCCTTCGCACCCGGGCGTGGCTCCTGGGCCCCATCAGCGTGCCGATCGCGTTCTGCTAGATTGCCCACAAACAGAAGGGCCATTCTTTTTGTGGGAGGTGTGGTGCCGCGACTCACCGACGCGCGCAAGGAGCTCCGGCGGGCCCAGATCGCCGACGCCGCCGTGCGCTGCTTCGGCCGCAACGGCCTGGCGCAGACCTCGATCGCCGACATCACCGCCGAGTCCGGCCTGTCGGCCGGCTCGATCTACGCGCACTACCGCAACAAGGCCGAGCTGGTCCGGGCCGCCGCCCGCGAGGTGCTCGCCAAGCGCGCCGGCGTCCTGGGCGAGTACGCGGCCGCCGACACCCCGCCCGGCCCCGACGACCTGCTCGCGCTCCTGGTCGCCGCGATCGACCCGGCCGAGGCCCGGGTCGGCGTGCAGACCTGGGGCGAGGCCACCACGAACCCTGACATCCGCGACATCGTCGTCGACATGACCGGACGGATGCGCGCGATGCTGCACGACTGCGTCACGGCCTGGCTCGTCAAGGTCGAGCACCACGACCCGGACGCGGCCCGGGAGCGCGCCGCCCCCATCGCCCACCGGCTCATGGCCCTCTACCAGGCCGAGCTGCTGTACGTCGCTATGAGAACACCGGACCAGGAGGAAGAGGCATGACCGTCGCCACGAGGCAGGCGCGCATGAAGGCCGTCGTCTATGAGGACACCGGCGGCCCCGAGGTGCTGCGGTTCGTCGAGCGTGACCTGCCCGAGCCGGGCCCCGGCGAGGTACGCGTCCGCGTCGCCGTGTCCGGGGTCAACCCGACCGACTGGCAGGCGCGTTCGGGCTCCGGCCACGCCAAGCAGTTCGCCGAGATCACGCCGCACCTCGACGGCGCCGGCACGATCGACGCGGTCGGCGAGGGGGTCGACGGGAGCCGGGCCGGCCAGCGGGTCTGGGTGTTCATGGCCGCCGCGGGGCGGCCCACCGGCACCGCCGCCGAGTTCGCCGTCGTGCCCGCCGACCGGGCCGTGCCCCTGCCCGAGCAGGCCGGCTTCGATGTCGGCGCCGCGCTCGGCGTCCCCGCGCTCACCGCGCACCGCGCGCTCACCGTCGCCGAGGACGGGCCGCGGCGGCTGCGGCCGGGGGCGCTCGACGGCGCCGTGGTGCTCGCCGCGGGCGGGGCCGGCGCGGTCGGGCACGCGGTGATCCAGCTCGCCCGCTGGGCGGGCGCCACCGTGATCAGCACGGTCAGCGGCCCGGAGAAGGCGCGGCTGGCCACCGCCGCCGGGGCGCACCACGTGGTCAACTACCGTGAGGGCGACCCGGCCGCCGAGATCCGCGCGATCGCCCCGCACGGCGTGGACCTGGTCGCCGAGGTGGCGCTGGGCGCGAACCTCGCGCTGGACCTCGCCGTCCTGCGTGCGCGCGGCACGATCGCGACCTACGCCAACGACGGCGGCCGGCCGGTCGAGCTGGACGTGCTGCGCAACATGGTGCTGAACACGCGCCTGCAGTTCCTGGTGCTCTACACGGCCGGCCCGCAGGTGATCGCCGCGGCCGTCGAGGACGTCTCCGCCGCCCTGGCCGACGGCGCGCTCCCGGTCGGCGAGGAGCACGGCCTGCCGCTGACCCGCTTCCCCCTCGACCGCACCGCCGACGCCCACCGCGCGGTGGAGGCCGGCGCTGTCGGCAAGGTCCTGGTCGACATCGCCCCCTGAACGCCCGCGCCGCTTCAGGAGGCGACCGAGACGACGTGGCCGACCGACGTACGATCGCCGATCAGCTCCAGCATGCAGTCGGCCACGTCGGCGCGGGTGGTGGACAGCCCGCCCCGGACGCTCAGGTCTCTGGCCGTGCGGTAGGCGCCGGTACGGCCGGCGTCGGTCAGGCGGGCGGGCCGCACGATCGTCCAGTCCACCCCGGTGCTGCCGCGCAGCAGCTGTTCGGCCCTGGCCAGGTCGGCGTAGGAGTGACGGAACAACCGCTGGACGATCAGCGGCTTGAGCACGTACCGCGTGAACGGCCCGTCGCCGGCGTCGGCCTCCAGCCCGGCGGCGCTGACCATCAGCAGCCGCCGCGCGCCCTCCCGCCGCATCGCGGCGAGGATGGAGGTGATGCTGCCGGTCTGGACGGTGGTGGGGCCGCGTTCACGCGAGCCCATCGCGCTCAGCACGGCGTCCCGGCCCGCGACGGCGGGGGCGATGGCGTCGGGGTTCATGATGTCGGCCTCGAGCACGTCGAGGCGGTCACGCAGACCGGCGGGCAGGCGGCCGGCGTCGCGGACGACGGCGGTGACGTCGTGGGCCCGCTCCAGCCCCTGGCGCAGCAGCTCCAGCCCGGTGCCGCCGGTGGCTCCGAAGACGGTGATCTTCATGCGCGTCGCCTCTCAGACAGGTTGGTAAGTGCTCACTCACCACCTTAACGCCCTCCTCTGTCGGCTGGCCCACGGATACACCTGGCATGAGAGCGTCGAACAATGGCAGGTGTCGCGTTCGCGTAGTTACGGAGATCTGTGTGGCATCGCCCGGGCCTTGGATGCCGGCCGCCTCAAGGCCCTCGCCGGCTCCTGCCGGGCGCCACGACTCCGAGCTCCAGCTCCAGCAGCCCCCGGATGGCCGTCAGGGTCGTGGTCTTGGCGGCGTCGTTCGGGCCGGCGATGCCGCAGGACGTGCCCGGCGGGACGCTGAGGCTCAGCCGGTCGACAGCGGGCACGGGTCCGGATCGCTGGGTGAGGTCGGCGACCTCGATGGCGGGGGCGAGGAGGTCGTGCACGTCCTTCTTTCCTGAGGTTCTCGCGAGGTCAGGCGGGCGCCTGCTCGGCCAGCGCACGGGCCAGCCCCACCACGATCTCGCGCCGCCGGGCCACGGCCCGCTCGGGGTCGGGCTCGTCGAGGATGAGGCGGCGCAGCTGCGGCACCGCGAAGTTCCACGCCACCAGGCCGAGGATGGTGAACAGCCAGTCCTGGGCCGTGGCCCGGTCGGGCAGGCCGGCGGTCAGGAGGCCGTCGACGTGACCGCGGTAGGAGTCCTTGCGCTCCTGCTCGCCCTCGACCGGGCCGCCGCCGGCCTCCAGCGCCTCCCACAGCAGCAGGCGGATCAGCTCGGGGTGCTCGTGGTACCAGTCGTAGAGCTGCCCGACCGCCTCGGGCAGGGTGCGGGGGTCGAGGCTGACCGCGTGGCAGATCTCGTCCAGCTTGGCGCGGACGACGGCGCCGAACAGCTTCTCCTTGCCGCCGTAGTACAGGTAGATGGCCTGCTTGTTGGCGCAGGCGGCGGCGGCGATGCGGTCGACCCTGCCGCCGGCCAGGCCGTGCTCGGCGAACTCGGCCGTGGCGGCCTCGAAGATCCGCTGCCGGGTGGCCTCCGCGTCGTAGGTCATGCCGCCAATTAAACCATCCAGTTGACTTATTGACCGCCTCTGCGCCATGGTGGTGCCCATCGGCTAAACCAACTAGATGGTTTATTTCGCTTCAGAAGGAGAACCGCCATGTCCACGACCCTTGCTCCCATTCCCGTCACCACCCCCATGCCCGCCGCCCTGGAGGGCCGCACGGTGGTCGTGGTCGGGGGCAGCTCCGGTATCGGGCTGGCCGCCGGCGCCCTGCTGACCTCCGTGGGCGCCCGCGTCGTGCTCATGGCCCGCGACGCCGGCCGCCTGGCGTCCGCCGTGGACCGGCTGCGCACGGCGGACGGCGCCTCCGTGACCGGCGTCGCGGGCGACGGGACGGATGAGAGCGTCCTGGAGCAGGCGCTCGACCAGGCGGGCAGCGTGGACCACGTCCTGGTGACGGCGGGCGGCTTCGCGGGCGGGGCGCTGCTGGACACGCCGCGCGAGCAGGTGCGCGAGACGGTGGAGGGGCGCATCTGGGGCGCGTACGACGTCGCCAGGGCCGCCGCCCGCCGCCTGCCCGCCGGTGGCTCCCTCACCTTCAGCTCCGGCCTCTACCTGACCCGCCCGATCCCCGGCGCGTCGGCGGCCATCGCGAGCATCGGCGCCGTCGAGGGCCTGACCCGCGCCCTGGCGGTGGAGCTGGCGCCGCGGCGGCTGCGCGTCAACGCGATCAGGTACGGGGTCGTGGACACGCCGCTGTCGCGCGGCGCGCTGGGCCTGGCCGACGACGCGGCTGTGGCGGCGGCCGGGCAGAGCGCGCCCCTGGGACGGTTCGCGACGGCGGAGGAGGCCGCCTCGGCGGCGTTGTTCCTCATGGCGAACAACTTCGTGACCGGCACGGTGGTCACGGTGGACGGCGGCCAGAGCCTCATCTGACCGGAAACGGCCCGGTCAGGGCAGGTTGAGCTGCCAGGAGACGCCGAAACGGTCGTTGACCCAGCCGAACTTCCTGCTGAACCCGTACGAGCCGAGCGGCATCAGCGCCTGCCGGTCCTCCAGCAGCGCGTCGTAGAGGCGCTGGAGCTGCTCCTCGCTGTCGCAGTCGACGAACAGCGACATCGACGGCGTGAAGGTGAAGCCGTGGACCGGGGGGCTGTCGATGCACATGTACTCCCGGCCCGCCAGCGAGAACGTGGCGTGCTGGATCGTGCCCTCGGGCCCGTCCTCGCCGGGGCCGTAGCGCTTGACGGAGACCACCTTGCCGTCGTCGAACAGCGACACGTAGAAGTTCATCGCCTCCTCGGCGTCGCGGTTCTGGAACATCAGGAACGTGGTGATCCTCATCAGGACTCCTCCTTCTCCGGGGCGTAGAACGCGTTGATCCTGGCGACGGTCTCGTCCACCACGTCGTCGGGGGCGCCGGCGGCGCGGTGGGCCTCGCCCCAGGAGCGGGCGCTGCCCAGGATGTAGGCGCGGCCGTCCTCGGTGAGGTGGAAGGTGGCCTCGTCGACCTTCTCGCCGCCCTCCAGGTGCAGGGCCAGGCCGAGCAGGGCCAGGTCCCAGCCGACACCGGTCGCGCCGGGGCCGTACTGCGACCAGAACTCCTCGGGCGGCTCGGCGGTGTGGACGAGCTCGAAGCGCGTGCCGCCGTCCTCGGCGGCCAGGCGCACCTCGACCTCGGAGAAGCCGGGGTCGGGGCCGAACAGCCAGGAGACCTTGAGCAGGCTCGGCGGCTCGCAGCGCAGGATCTCGCCGCCGGCGTTGCCTTCGAGCTGGTACGTGCCGCCCAGCCGCAGGTCTCCACTGATGGGCATGAACCAGCGGCTGAGCCGGTCGGGGTCGGTGATGGCCTGCCAGACGTCGGAGACCTCGGCGTCGTAGTGGCGGCGCAGCACGACGCTCTTGCGCTTGCCGTCGATCAGCTCACGATGTGCCCGCGTGAGATGGTCGATCATGTTCATGGTTCGTCCTTCGTCTCGTTGGTGATGCGGCGTTCGCGCTTGCCCCGGGCCAGCTCCGTGGCCAGGGCGTCCAGGCGCTGCTCCCAGAAACCCCGGAAGCGGTCCAGCCAGAGGTCGACCTCCCGCAGCGGCCCCGGCTCGACGGCGTACAGCCGCCGGGTGCCCTCGGCCCGCACGCTGGCGAACCCGTTGTCGCGCAGCACCCGCAGGTGCTGGGAGACGGCCGGCTGGGAGATGCCGAACTCCTGCTGGATGACGGCGGTGACCTCGCCGGAGCTGCGCTCGCCGCCGGCGAGCAGCTCCAGGATCCGGCGGCGGACCGGATCACCGAGGACGTCGAATGCGTGCACGACCAGCAGTGTTTCAACCACTGCTTATATAAGTCAAGCCTGGGATAACTATAAGTCGTCGAAGCCGCGCGCGCTCAACGCCTCGCCGAGCGCGTCCGCGTGCCGCAGCGCGCCGACCACCAGCGGCACCGCGAACGCCCGCACGCTGCGCTCCACTCCCCTGGCCCGCTGCGCCTCCCTGACGCGGGCCGCCAGCGCGGCCACCACCGGCACACTGCGTACGGTCAGCGACAGCAGCAACGACAGCCGGAACGGGTCCAGCCCCACGAACCTGGCCGGCGACAGGCACCGCTCCAGCGCCCGCATCATCGCCGCGGTGCGGGTGGTGAGCGTCACCAGCCCCGCCAGCGCCACGGCCAGCACCACCCGCAGCGTCGTGGAGACCGCTCCGTCCAGGCCGGCGAAGACGAGTTGCATCACGAACAGCGCCGCCGCGAACCAGCGCACCGGCCGCACCTGCGCCCACGCCGCCGCCACGCCCACCCGCGACAGCGCGTACAGGACCACGACCACCACTCCCGCCCCGGCCAGGGCCAGGGGGGAGCCCAGCAGCACCAGCACGGTGCACGCCACGGCCAGGCCGGCCAGCTTGGCGCCGGCGGGCAGGCGGTGCAGCGGGGAGGAGCCGGGCACGTACGCGCCGGTCAGGGCGTTCACGCCATGAGCTTCCTGTAGTGGCCGATGGCCTCCTCCGGGGAGCCGTCGGCGACGACGCGGCCCTCGTCGAGCACCAGCACCCGATCGAAGCCGGCCAGCAGCGGCAGGTCGTGGGTGACCACCAGCACCTGCTGCGGCATCTCGCCGAGCAGGCCGGCGACCTGGCGCGAGTGGCGCAGGTCCAGCAGTGTGGTGGGCTCGTCCATGACCAGGATCTCGGGCTCCAGCACCATGACCGAGCACAATGCCAGGAGCTGCTTCTGCCCGCCCGACAGGTGATGGGCGGGATGGTCGGCGTGATCGGCCAGCCCGTAGCGGGCCAGGACGTCGGCCACGCGCCGCTCGACCTCCTCGCGTGCCAGGCCCTTGCGGCGCAGGGAGAAGGCGACGTCCTCGGCCACGGTGGGCATGACGATCTGCGCGTCGGGGTCGGTGAACAGGAAGCCGACGCCGCGCCTGATCTTCGCGGCGTGGCGTCGGGTGTCCAGGCCGAGCACGGTGACGCTGCCGGAGGTGGGCAGCGCCAGGCCGTTGACCAGGCGGGCCAGGGTGCTCTTGCCCGAGCCGTTGGCGCCGACCACGCCGACGCGCCGCTCGGTCAGGGAGGCGGTGACGCCGCGCAGCACGTCGCGCTGCCCGAGGCGGACGTGCACCTCGTCGAACTCGATCGCCATCACACCACCTCGAACAGCGCCGCCACGCCCATCCCGCCCCCGACGGCCGCCGCCGCCAACCCCAGGGTGCCCGGCGGGGCGCCGGCCCGGACCAGCCGGCTGAACAGCCGGGTCACCACGACGGCCCCGCTCGCGCCCCACGGATGGCCCAGCGCCAGCGCGCCGCCGCCGGCGCACACGCGCTCGTCGTCGGCGCCCAGCGGGTCGAGCCCGAGCGCGTCGGTGACGGCCAGCACCTGCGCCGCGAACGCCTCGACGATCTCCACCGCCGCGACCCGCCCCATGTCCACCCCCGTCCGCGCCAGCACCCGGCGGATCGCCGGCACCGGCCCCCACCCGGGCAGCTCCGGATCGCACCCGGCCACGGCCCCGGCCACCAGCCGCATCCCCGGCAGGCCCGCGCGCAGCCGCTCCGGCACGAGGGCCACGGCCGCGGCGCCGTCGCTGACCGGGGAGGAATTACCGGCCGTCACTGTACCTTCCCGGACGAACGCCGCAGGCAGGCGGGCCAGCGAGGCGGCGCGCAGCGGGCGCGGGCGCTGGTCGTCGCGCCGCTCCCCGATCGGGACGATCTCCTGCTCGAACAGCCCGGCCTGCCTGGCGGCCAGGGCGCGGGCGTGGCTGTGGCAGGCGTAGGCGTCCTGGCGGTCGCGGCCGATCCCGTACGCCGCCGCGAGCGCTTCGGCGGCCGGCCCCATGTCGGGGTCGGGATGGCCGGACGGGGTGAACGGCGCCCGCGCGTACGGCTCCGCGTCCCCTCTGAACGTGCGCAGCGGGGCGGTCGAGGCGCTCTCGGCCCCGCCCGCGATCACCAGGTCCGACGCGCCCGCCCGCACGGCCTGCCCGGCCAGCAGGATCGCGGCCAGCCCGCTGCCGCACTGCCGGTCCACCGTCAGCCCCGGCACCTCGTGCCCCAGCCCGGCGGCCAGCGCCGACACGCGGGCCACGTTCCCGCCCGGCCCCATGCAGTTGCCCAGCATCACGTCGTCGATCCGCCTGCCCGGCACGTCGGCGGCGAGGGCGGCGATCACGGGCGCGGCCAGCCGGTCAACGGTCAGCTCCTTGTACGCGTGCCCGGCCGTGCCGATCGGCGTGCGCCGGGCCGCCACCACCACCGGGATGTCGCCGCCCATGTCAGGCCAGCCGCCTGATCTCGGGGTCGCCGCCCGCCAGCCGGGCCGCCACCAGGGCGCGGGCCGGTTTGCCCGTCGGGTTGCGCGGCAGGCTCGGCACCACGAACCAGCGGCGGGGCCGCTGCGCCGCGTCCAGCCCGCCCCTGGCGGTGGCCTCCAGCAGCGCCCTGCGGGGCGCCGAGGTCTCCTGCGCCTCGACGACGGCCGTCACCACGGCGCCCAGGGACGGGTGCGGCAGCCCGACCACCACGATGTCGGCCACGCCCGGCACCTTCCTCAGCACCTCCTCGACGTCCTCGGGCACGACGGTGGCGCCGCCGGTCTGGATCGCGCCGTCGCCGCGCCCGCGCAGCCGCAGCACCTGCCCCGGCCGGTACGGCTCGGCGAGGTCGCCGACGGTCACCCAGCCGTCGCCGTCACGGCGCAGCGGCCCGGCGGCACCCGCCAGGTAGCCTTCGGCGAGCCAGGGCGAGCGGGCCCACACCTCGCCGAGCGGCGCCTGCGCGCCGGTGCGGGCCTCGCCGGAGCCCGTGCGGGCCCCGTCGGTGCGGGGGCGGACCTCGATCTCCACCTCGGGGAACGGCCGCAGCCCGCCGCCGTCGGCGTCCACGGCGACGAACGACATCTCGGTGGCCCCGTAGTAGGACACGACGCGCACCCCGGCCGCGTCGGCCGCCGCCCGCGCGCCCGGCTCGAGCGCCGCGCCGCCGACCAGGGCCACGCGGACCGAGCCCGGCTCCTGCAGCACGTCGGGCAGGCGGTGCGGCACCACGTGCACGACGCTCGCCCCGGCAAGGTGACCGGCCAGGGAGCGGCCGGCGGGCCAGCGGCCGGGCAGGATCGCGGTCGCGCCGGTGGCCAGGGCGTGCAGGGCGGCGAAGGCGTACAGGGAGGAGACCAGCGGGCCCGGCACCAGCACGACGTCGTCGGGGCCGATCCCGGCCAGGCGGTCGAGGTGCGTGTAGGAGCCGGTCCAGGAGGCGCGGGTGCGCACGATGGCGCGGGGGCGTCCGGTGCTGCCGGAGCTGAAGCACGCCCAGGCTAGGTCGCCGGGACGGGCCTCAGGGTGGGTGTCGTGCCCTGGTACGTGCGGGAGCGGTGCGTCGATGTGGGCCGCCAGGTGCTCGCCGGTGACCTGCCCCCACCGCTCGCGATCCCACGCGGGATCGCCGACCAGCGGCGTGGCGCCGGCCAGGTCGGCCGCCAGCACGGCGACCAGCAGCTCCACGGGATCGGCGGGCGCGACGGCGACCAGCGCGCCCGGGCCGAGGCCGAGGCGGCGCAGGTGCCGGCCGGCGCCCTCGATCCGGCGGGCGAGCGCGTCGTAGGTGAGCTCGGACGAAGGGCCGCGCACCGCGAGCCGGGACGGGCGCTCGGCGGCGTGCGACAGGACGTGTCGGGCTACGGGCATGGACGGGTCAACGCCCCCCGCCCGAGCGCAGGCGCTCCTGGTGCACGGCGGGCACCGCGTCGGGGTAGGCGCGCTGGGTGCCCCTGGCCACGAGGGAGGCGAGCACGGCCTTGATCACGTCGCCGGGCAGGAAGACGAGGCTGAGCCAGGCCGCCCGGCGGAGGGAGATCCCGGTGACGAGCGCCTGCACCGGAATGCCGAACAGGTAGATCACGCCCACGCCGCCCACCAGGCACGCCACGATGAGGCGGACGAGGCCGGGGTCGCGCCCGCCGCGCTCCACGAGCCACCCCGTCACCGCCGCGCCCGCCACCCAGCCGACCAGGTAGCCGGCCGACGGCCCGGTGAACACGCCGAGGCCGCCCCGCCCGCCGGCCAGCAGCGGCAGGCCGGCGGCCACCAGCACGAGCAGCACCACGACGGCCAGCGCCGCCCGCCAGGAGCCGAGGACGGCGCCGGCGAGCATCACCCCCATGGTCTGCAACGTGATCGGGACGGCGTTGCCGAAGACGTTCAGCGATCCGGGCAGGCCGAGTACGGCGATCAGCGCCGCGAACACGGCCACTCTCGCCAGGGTCCGCATCGCGAACCCGCGCTGTTTCCTCATGGGGTAGATCCCACACCACGATGGTCACGAGCGGGCATGGAGGTATCCCACAACATTGCGCCGAATCATCTGCGAGCGCACGATACCGGCCCTTCAGGTGGGATCGGAGCAGCGGGCGTCCCGGAACGCCTTGTCGATCCTGTCCTGCTCGGAGTCGAAGTCCTTGGCGGGCAGGGCGTGGTTGGGCAGGGTGAAGTCCAGCTTCCGGGAGGCCGACAGGGTGATGCGGATCTGGTCGGGGGCGAGGGTGGTGCGGTCGGGGTAGCGCAGGCGGACGCGGTAGTCGGTGACGGGGACGTCGCCGCGCAGGCAGGAGCGGGCGCCGTCCTCGACGGCCTTCATCAGGCCCTGGTTGATCTGCCTGCCCTGCATGGGGACGAGGTTGTAGCGCATCCCGACGCCGTCGAAGGAGGCGGCGATGAGGTGGCCGCCGTTCCAGTCGCCCTTGCCGCCCCAGTTGCCCACGGTGCTCTGGCAGTCGGTACGCTCGGCGGCCTTGTCCACGAGCTTCCTGGCCAGGGCCTCGACGGGGCGTCCTTGCTGGTCGGTGGTGAAGGTCTGCTGGTGGGCCTGGTAGGTGTGGGCGGGCCGCAGGTGGCGTTCGCAGGGAGCGGTGTCGGTCGCAGTGACGGGCGCGGTGACGGGCGCCGCCGCCGCGGCGGTGAGCAGCAGGGCGGCGGCGCTCGCCCGCCGCAGTGTGGGCAGCAGGGCGGGCAGCAGGGCAGGGGGAGGTGCGGGCACGGTGGCGTTCCTCTCGAAAGGGGAGATCGCCGGCGCAGGCGCGATAGGCCGATGGAGGGGCGTATGGCCTTATCGGCCGCCTCGTCGGCTTTGTCGCGACATTCGTGCCCGTGACCGAAGTCACGTAACGTTACCGAACGGTTACTTCTCGTTGTTTCAGGCGGCCAGGCGGAGCGCGCGGGCCACGTCCGCGGTCGCGGCCGAGGTCTCGACGGCGGTGTAACCGTCGCGCAGGGACGCGTCGAGGTCCTTCAGCCCGTTGCCGCTCAGCGTGATCACGATGCGCAGGCCCGCCTCCAGCCCGCCCCGGGCGTGCAGGTCGAGCAGGCCCGCCACCCCGGCCGCCGAGGCGGGCTCGGCGAAGACGCCGTCGCGGCGGGCCACCAGCCGGTACGCCGCGAAGATCTGCTCGTCGGTCACCGCGGCGATGAACCCGCCGGACTCGTCGCGGGCGGCCAGGGCGGCGTCCCAGGTGGCGGGGCTGCCGATGTTGATCGCGGTGGCCGCCGTGCGCGGCCGCGCGACGGGCTCGCCGCGCACGAACGGGGCCGCGCCGGCCGCCTGGAAGCCCCACAGGCGCGGCAGCCGGGAGGACAGCCCCGCTTCGCGGTAGTTGCGGTAGCCGCCCCAGGTGGCGGTGATGTTGCCGCCGTTGCCCACCGGCAGGCAGTGCACGTCGGGCGCGTCGCCGAGGGCGTCGACCACCTCGTAGGCCACGGTGCGCTGCCCGGCCAGGCGCAGCTCGTTGCCGACCGAGTTGACCAGCGCGATCGGGTGGTGCGCGGCCAGCTCGCGGGCCACCCGCAGGCAGTCGTCGAACGTGCCGTCGATCTCGACGATCTCGGCCCCGTACCGGACGGCCTGGCTCAGCTTGCCCAGCGCGACGCCGCTCCTGGGCACCAGGACGGCGGCGCTCAGCCCGGCGCGGGCGGCGTAGGCGGCGGCCGAGGCGCTGGTGTTGCCGGTGGAGGCGCAGATGACGGCCCGCGCGCCGGCCTCGGCGGCCCGGCTGATCGCCACCGTCATGCCGCGGTCCTTGAACGAGCCCGTCGGGTTCGCGCCCTCGACCTTGAGCCAGACCTCGCAGCCGGTCAGCTCCGACAGGTGCCGCGAGCGCAGCAGCGGGGTGTTGCCCTCGTTCAGCGAGACGGAGGGGGTGTCGTCGGTGACCGGCAGCCAGCGCCGGTAGGGGCTGTCGATCAGGCCATGCCAGGTAGTCATGGCGGCACCGTAACATCCGTTTCGTATATTTCGTCAAACCGGGGGTGATGTAACATTTGTCATCGTGGAGAACGATGCGATCGCGGCCCGCCTCGGCGCCGTCTACCCCGAGCTGCCCCCTGGGGAGCGCGCCGTCGTCCGGGTGCTGCTCGACGACTACCCCTTCGCGGCGCTCGGCTCGCTGCGCGCCCTGGCCGAGCGGGCGGGGGTGAGCCCGCCGACGGCCTCGCGGCTGTTCGACCGGCTCGGCTACGACGGATTCGCCGCCTTCCAGGCCGCCGTACGGGACGGGGCGCGCGATCGTTCGCAGCTCCTGGAGCACGTCTCCGGCCCCTCCGGGCTCGGCCAGGCCGCCGAGGAGCTGCGCGCCGGGCTCGACGGCACCCTGGCCGCCGTGCCCGAGCCGCTGTGCCACAAGGTCGCCGTGCTGCTGGCCGGGGCGGGCACCGTGTGGGCGCTCGGCGGCCCGCTGAGCGAGCTGGCGGCCGACTACCTGATCCGCCAGCTCGCCAGCCTGCGCCCCGGCGCGCACCGCGTCCCCGACGGGGCGCCCGCCCGAGCCAGGACGGTGCTGGACCTGGGGCCCACCGACGTGGTCGTGGCCTACGACTTCCGCCGCTACTCCCCCGCCACCGCCCGGTTCGTGCACGCCGCCCGCGAGCGGGGCGCCCGGCTGGTGCTCGTCACCGACGCGTGGGGCTCACCGCTGGCCGCCGAGGCCGAGGTGCTGGTCAGCCTGCCGCGCGAGGCGAGCGGGCCGATCGCGCCGCTCGCCCACGAGATCGCGGTCACCGAGCTGCTGCTCGTCGCCACGGCCGCCCGGCTCGCGCCGGCCCGGCGCCTGGCCGACCTCGACCGGCTCACCCGCGCCCTGAGCTGACCGCCGCCCGGCCCGGCTCGGGGGTGGTGCCCAGTGCGGCCCAGAACGCGCAGTTGCTCGCCTTGGCCGTGTTCACCGTGCGGATGGCGCCCGGCGCCAGGCTCAGCACGTCGCCCGGGGAGCGGAAGCGCGGCCAGGCCGCTTGAGGGCGGCCGGTGGCGGCGAACGACGTCCAGAAGCCGACCATGGCGTCCGACAGCCGCCGCTGCTCGGCGTTCAGCCCGCCGCCCGGCAGCAGGCCGGGGAACAGGTACTCCAACTCCGAGGCGTGGTAGGCGCCCTCCTCGAAGCCGGGCACGTCGACCAGCGGCGGCGCGCCCCTGTCGGCGAACTGGTAGCCGTAGACCGGCACGCCGGAGCGGGCGAACAGGCCGAGCGCGTCCAGGTGCCCGCACGTGGCCAGCGGGGTGCCGAAGTCGGTCAGCAGGGTCGCGATGGCGATCCGCAGGTCGGGGAAGTCCGCCGCCGGGTAGCGGGCCAGGACGGCCGCCGCGTCGGCCCCGTACGTCTCGCGCACGAAGCCCTCGTACTGCTGCTCGGTGATCGGCTGCGGGTACTGCAGCGAGATGAACAGCCGCATCTCGTCGAGCGTGTTGCCGTGGACGACCGGCATGCGGTTGTAGCGCCCCGAGGCGATGGCGTCGCGCGGCTGGGCCGGCAGCACCGCATCGGCGCCGGCCACCGCGTACGGGTTCGGCTCCTGGTAGGACTCCAGCAGCGTCTTGACCGGCAGCGCGCGCAGGCAGGCGGCGTCGGAGCAGCCCACGGCCGCGGCGAAGGCGGCCCCGGCCGTCTCGGCCTCCGTCTCGGTCCTGGTGGGCCAGGCGCAGCTGTAGCTCTGCGCGATCGCGCGGTGGAACAGCCCGGCCGCGGCGGGCGAGGCCAGGTGGGCGCAGGTGTCGGCGGCGCCGGCCGACTCGCCGAACAGGGTCACGTTGCCCGGGTCGCCGCCGAAGGCCGCGATGTTGCGGCGCACCCAGCGCAGGGCGGCCTGCTGGTCGAGCAGGCCGTAGTTGCCGCTCTGGTAATGCTCTCCCGCCTCCAGGGCAGGGTGGGCCAGCCAGCCGAGCACGCCCAGCCGGTAGTTGACGGTGACGACCACGACGCCGCCGTCCACCGCCAGTTTGGCGCCGTCGTACGGGGCGGAGTTGCCGTTGAGGTTGCCGCCGCCGTGCAGCCAGACCATGACGGGCAGCCTGCCGGCGCGGCGCGGGGTGGTGACGTTGAGGTAGAGGCAGTCCTCGGCGTAGGTGGCCTGCGGGTTGCCGAAGGGGGACGCGGGTTGCGCGCACTGGCTCGCGAACGCGGTCGCGTCCCGCACGCCCCGCCACGACCTGGCCGGGCGCGGCGCCTTCCAGCGCAATGCGCCGACCGGCGGCTCGGCGTACGGGATGCCCTTGAACTCCCTGCGGTCCTTCAGCACCACGCCCTGGACGACGCCCTGGTCGGTGCGCACCTGGCCCGGCGGGCCCGGGTCGGCGGCGGCCGGGGTGGCGAGCAGGGTGGTGAGGAGCACAATCGCTGCTGCGGGAATGAGTCGCACGGAGATCTCCTTCCGGCGGAGCGCCCTGACCGTACACGTGTGGGCGCCCTGACCGTACACGCGGGTACGGCGCTCGCCTAGGGTGCCTCCCGGGGCGGGTCAGGCGGGTGGTGCCAGCCGTTTGTAGAAGAAGCTGCAGTCGCGCAGGGTGCCGTCGGGGGAGGCGGCATAGCCGGGGACGACGCCGTAGCGGGTCCAGCCGCCGGACAGGTAGACGTGCTCGGCGGTGCTGCCGGTCTCGGTGTCCAGGAGCAGCAGACGGGCTCCGGCGTCGAAGGCGGCCTGCTCGGCCGTGGCCAGCAGGGCGCGGGCCAGGCCCTGGCCGCGGGCGTCGCGGTGGACCATCAGCTTGACGATCTCGGCGCGGTGGCGGGCGTTGGCCTTGGCGGCCGGGATCAGGCTGACGGTGCCGGCCAGGACGCCGTCGAGCCGGCCCACCCACACGAGCTGGCTGCCGGCGGCCACCGCCGGGGCCTGGGCGCGCCACCACGCGGCGGCGCTCTCCTGGCCGAACGGCGTCACGAACCCCAGCGAGGCCCCGTCGTCCACGGCGTCGGCCAGCAGGGCGGCCAGCTCCTCGACGCACTGCTCGAACTCCTCGGCCGACAGGCGGGCGATGGTGCGCATGTGATCCCTTCTCACGGCAGGACGATTCACGTCAGGACGATTCACGGCAGGACTATGAAGATCGCGTAGCGGGCGGAGGCGGGGCCGGGGCAGCGGAAGCGGGAGGGCCCCCACAGGCGGAAGCGCAGGCAGTCGCCGGCCTCCAGCAGGTGCGTGCGGCCGCCGGTGGTGATCTCCACCACGCCCTCCAGCGCCCAGATGTGCTGCTCCATCCCCGGTACGGGCGGCGCGTCGTAGGCGATGTCGGCCCCGGGCCGCAGCGTCGCCTCGACCACCTCGCCGCGCAGCCCGGGATGCGGCGGGGAGAGCGAGCGGCGCACGAACCCCGACGCCTCGTCCCGCCACACCGGCTGCGCCCCGGCCGTGACGACCTGCGGCGGCTCCTCCTCGACCTCGGCCAGCAGCCGGGACATCGTCCGCCCGTACACCTCGCACAGCTTGCCGAGCAGGGCGGCCGTCGGGCTGATCTCGGCGCGCTCCAGCCGCGACAGCGTGGAGCGGCTGATGCCGGAGCGGCGGGCCAGCTCCTCCAGCGGCCAGCCCCGCTCGATGCGCAGCTCGGCCAGGCGGTCGGCGAGCCGGGCGTCCACATCGTCCAGATTTCTCACATCTGGGAGCGTATCCCACATCTGGGATGAGCGAGCGCGGCGGCCAGGCAGGCGACCGGGATCACGGGCAGCACGTACCGGTGGTCGAAGTCGAGAACCGCGACCGGGCCGACCAGCAGGCCCATCGCCACCGCCCACGGCAGCAGCGCCACCCGGGGCCGCCGGATGGCCGCGAAGGCGCCGAGCAGGAGGATCAGGCCCAGCACGGGGCCGCGCAGGTAGGCGGCGTACTGGTAGGCGATGAGGACGTCCGCGTACGGCGACACCGACGACAGGCCGCGGATGTCCGGGTCGTACTCCCGTTTGACCTTGTCGATGAGCGGCTGGGCGGGCAGCTCCCAGTGCCCGCCGCGGAAGCCGAAGGCCGGGGTGACGCGTTGCGGGTGCGGGATCGGGGTCCAGGAGAAGGCGATCGCGGTGTCGCGGACGACGTCGGCCAGGTAGTCCAGCGGCTGGGCGAGGATGGCCGCGATCGCGAACGCGCGGGCCTCGTCGTTGTGGGTGAAGCGGTCGCCGGGCAGCCGGTTGAGCGAGGCGCCGGGGGCCCACACGTACTCCGAGGCCGCGTCCACCGTCGTCCCGTTGGGGCACAGCGGCGCCAGGCCGGGCGGCGGCTGGATGCGGGCGCAGTCGGCGAACGTCATCGTGCGCGCCCACAGCGCGACCCCGTCGGCGCCGCTGATCGCGAAGCGGCCGTGGTGGGCGGCGTACCAGCCGGCGTAGCCGAGCAGGGGCAGCGTACCGGCCAGGGCCAGCGCCGCCAGGCGCCGCCAGCCGACCCGCTGCACGGCCAGCACGAGCACCACGAGCAGCAGCAGCGGCAGCGCGATCGTCCGGGTCAGCGCGGCCGCCGCGAACAGCAGGCCCGCCCCGGCGGCGGCGCGCGTGGAGGGCTTCGGCGACCACATCAGCACCGCCAGGCCGGCCACGACGAGGAAGATGAACTGCGTGTCCGACAGCACGCCGTGCTCCAGGCGCAGGAACGAGGCGTCGAACAGCAGCGGCACCGGCGCCAACGCGGCCACCCAGCCGGGCGCCGACCGGCGGCGCAGCACCGCGTACAGCAGCGTCCCCGTGGCCAGGCCGATGGTGTGCTGCACGGCCGCGATCAGCTCCACGCTGTGGAACGGCAGCAGCGCCCGCAGCAGCAGCGGGTAGCCGATGGGGTGGAAGGTCGCCGACGGGGCCGGATGCACGGCGGTGTCGAGGTAGGTGAAGGAGTCGTACCAGTAGAGCGTGGCCGGGCGGTAGCCGAGCATCGTCAGCACCCGCAGCGCGGCGGCCAGGACCAGCAGCACGGCGAAGACGCGGTGGCCGGCGGCGCGGCGGCGCAGCGGGGCGGGCAGGGGCACGCGGGTGGCGGTGAGCACGCGAGATCCGATCGTCGGGGCAGGACAGGACAGGGCAGGAAAGGGCAGGGCCGGGCTCCGGGCATGCCGGGAAGAGCTCACGGCTGTGGAGCCCGGCACCTGTCGCAGGCGGTGCAGGGGTGAAGCGCGCATGCCGGCGGAGGGCATGGCGGGGTGACGGGGGCGCGCGCCGTCAGTCGCGCGCGCCCCGGAGAAGGCTCAGGACGGAGCCGGGCTCAGTGACCCGGCTTGAAAGCAGCCAGGCTTGAAAGCGGCCAGGCCCGGCCACCAGGCTTGGAAGCGGCCGGGCTCAGCAGCCGGGCTGGGCCTCAGGGCCGCGCCGGGCGGCGGGCTCGGCGCCGACCAGCAGGAGCGCCTGGCCGTCGGCGCTCATGACGCCGTCCTGCACGTACCAGTCGCCGGGCGCGGAGGGACTGGAGGGCTTGCCGTAGGAGATGTACGACGGCGTGACGCCGCGCTCCCGCAGCAGGGCCGAGACCTCGGTGACGCTCTTGTTGACGAAGGCCACGCAGTGCAGGGGCTCGCCGGGCAGCGCGATGCCGGGCGGCATCTTGTACCGTTCGCCGGGCTGGGCCCGCCGGCCGAGCGTGATCTCCGCCTTCTTGTCGAAGCCGACCGGCACCTTCACCCCGATGGGGCAGCCGGCGAACTGCTCGCAGGGCCCCGGGGAGTCGATGGTGGTGATGGGGCCTTCGGCGGGCACCATCTGTCCCGCTCTGAGCCGGTCCATGTCGTTGATCACGATCAGCCGGCCCACCATGCTCGCGGACGTCGGCACCAGGTCGAGCGTGATGTCCAGCCCTCTGGCCCGCAGCTCGCGCTGGTACACCTCGGGCTCGGCCATCAGGTCCTTGACCGTGATCACGTAGTGGCCGTCCACCACCTCGATGTCCAGCGCGGCGGAGGCGGGCGCCTGGGCGACGCCGAAGGACAGCAGGGCCGCCAGCGTGCCCAGCACCGGCACGGCCGCCCACCTGCGCCGGCGGCGGGGCGCGGCGGGGGTGGCGACGGCGGGTACGGGGACGGCGGTGACCTCCTCGAACAGCTCCCTGGCGAGCGGCGTCGTGCCGGGGCCGGGGTCGGGCGCGATGCCGGCCACCAGGCGGTCGATCTCGTGCATCACATGGCCCCCTTCGTCATGGCGACGGCGCGCAGGCCGATGCGCGCCAGGTCCACGCCGGCCGCGTCGAGCTGCCGGGCCAGCCGTTTGCGTGCCCGGTGCAGCCGTAACCGGGCGTTGGCGCGCGAGCAGCCCAGGACGGTGGCGATCTCGTCGGAGCCCAGCCCCTCCCAGCCGGCCAGCGCGAGGATCTCCCGGTCGTCGCCGCTCAGCCGGCCGAACGCCTCCTGGACGCCGGCCATGCTCTCGCCCGCCTCGATGTGCTCGGCCCAGACGGCGAGCTGGCGGCCGAGGCGTTCCACCAGCTCGCTGCGGCGTGACTCGGCGCGGCGGCCGTTGGCCAGCACGCGGCGGGCCACGCCGAACAGCCACAGGCGCGCGTCCTGCCCCCGTGGGAGGTCGTCGAGGCGGCGCCAGGCGGTGGCGAACGTCTCGGCGAGGGCGTCGGCGGCGTCGTCGTGGGAGTCGGTCCGCCGCCGGATGTAGGCGAGGATGTCGGCGTAGTTGGCAACGTAGATCACCTCGAAGCGCTGCTTGCGGTCATGGTGTGTCACGCTGCCTGCTCTCATCCGATCGGTCCGACACCTCGTACGTGTCCGGACCCGGCGGATTGTTTCACCCTGATCTGCGGCGAATTTTGATGTCTCGCATGTCGGTCACCGCGACCTTCAGGATCTCGTGCGGCAGCCCGTACGCCTCCAGGGCCGCCATCGCCATCAGCGCCGCGTCGTCCTCGTCGTCCTCCGGCTTCCCGGCGGGCACCTGGCAGCGGAACGTGAACACCGACACGGTCGCGTCGTGTGTGAACGTGCCGGCCTCGGTGTAACCGGCGCCCGCCGCCGCCCGGACGGCGGCCTTGCCCGCCTCGTCGAGCCCCTTGAACTTGCCCCTGATCGTCACCCTGAACACGGTCACTCCCCTCGTACGGCATAGGCCAGGACCCGCTCGCCCAGCACGCTCTCGGCCGCGTCCAGCAGCTCCAGCACGGCGGCCGCGATCGTGCCGGGCCGCTCGCCCGCCGCCGTGCGCCGGCCGATCTCCGACAGCACCAGCGCGTGCAGGCAGCCGAGGTGCCAGGCGATGACGCGCGGCAGCGGATCGTCCTTCGCCGCGCCGGTCTCCTCGGCCAGCAGCTCGGCCAGCGCGTCGGTCATCTGCGCGCCCAGCGCCTCCAGCCGGGCGGTGAGCGTGGGCGCGGCCCGCATCATCTCCAGCACCCGCCCGAACCCGGCCGTCAGCCCCACCTGGCGCTCGCGTCCGCGCACCTCCCGGCGCAGGCGGGCCAGCACCGCGCCCGCCGCCGACTCGCCGGGGGCGCGCTCGCGCACGATGTCGGCCAGCCGGTGCGGGGACGCCTCCTCGGGCGGCAGCACCAGGTCCTCCTTGGCCGGGAAGTAGTTGTAGACGGTGTTCACCGACACCTCGGCGGCGGCGGCGACCTCGGCGATCGTGACGTTGTCGAAGCCGCGCTCCACGAACAGGCCGATGGCCACCTCGGAGATGCGCTGCCTGGTCTGGCGTTTCTTGCGCTCGCGCAGTCCTTCGGTCATGAAGGTGAAGCGTACTGCAAACTTGGAGTCGATTCCAGTTTATTGTTCGTGCCCGGCCTGCATGATGAGGCGGGTCGCCTGCCGGACGACCTCCGCCTGCGCCGGTGACAGCCCTTCGAGGAAGGGCTCCATCTGCTCCGGGTTCCAGCCGGGGCCGGGCCGCAGGTCGTGCAGCACGTGCCGGACGCTGTAGTCGGCCATGGCCGCGGCCAGCTCCGGCACCCGGGGGTCGTCGGGCTCGGCGTCGGCCAGCTCGTCCAGCCTGCGGTAGAACTCCTGACCAAGCGCCGCCGCCTGCGGGTCGGCGGCCAGCGTGTCGAGCATCGCAAGCGTGCGCTGCCGGTCGTCCGCCGTGGACACGCTGTCCACCAGCACGAGCAGGTCGCGGTCCCAGGCCGCGCTCTTGGACGCGGGCACGTCCACCACCCGCAGGAAGTCGACCAGGTCGGGCGAGGCGGTGTCGTCGGGGCCGAGCGTGCCGTCCTCGGCGCGGGCCAGCATCTCGGCCAGGCGGGCGCGGCGGCGCCGGATGTCGGCCTCCTGCGCGGCGAGGTCGGCGTCGATCTCGGCCAGGATCTCGGGCAGCTCCCTGGAGCGGTCCTCCGCGATCACGTCGCGGGCCTCCTCCAGGCTCAACCCCAGCTCGACCAGGCGGCGGACGCGGGCCAGCGCGACCGCGTCGCGCATGCCGTACTCGCGGTAGCCGTTGGCCCGGCGCGGCGGCTCCGGCAGCACGCCCTGATGGTGGTAGTGCCGCACCGTCCGGGTGGACACCCCGAGCAGCGCCGCCAGCTCTCCGATCCGCATGCCTCCCAGTTAAGAGGGTGACGTGGCGGGAACGTCAACTCGGGCGCAGCGCCTTCAGGAAGAGATCCACCAGGGCGTCGGCGTAGGCGGGGGTCAGCGGGCCCGATCGTTGCAGCCACCGCTGGTAGAGGGGCGCGTACAGCAGCTCCAGCGCCAGGTCGAGGTCCACGTCGGCGGCGAGCTGGCCGGCCCGCTGCGCGCTGCGCAGCCGGGCCTTCTTGGCCTCGTCCACCGGCCCGGCCAGCCGCTCGCGGTACTGGGCGGCGAGCTCGGGGTCGCTGACGATCTCCATGTTGAGCGCCCGGATCGGCGCCTCGAACGCCGGATCGGCGAACTCCGCCACCGTCGCCCGCATCACCGTCTTCAGGTCGGCCTCGATGTCGCCGGTGTCGGGCAGCGTCACGCCGCCGCCCTCCCCCGCCCCGCCCTCTCCCGCCTCGCTCAGGGCGAGGAACGCGTCGAAGACCACCGCCCCCTTGCCGCGCCACCAGCGGTAGATGGTCTGCTTGCCCACGCCGGCGCGGGCGGCGATGGCCTCGATGGAGACCTTGGCGTAACCCACCTCGGAGACCAGCTCGCGGGCGGCCTCCAGGATGGCCTGGCGGGAGCGCTCGCTGCGGCGGGCGGGATCGGGATCCTTCGGCATGCCGGCAGCATACCGCTTAACGAGACGAGACGGTCCGTCTTGACACGCCTTCGCGCCTGCCCCATAGTGGGGGACGTTCGACGAGACGGGCCGTCTCGTCTCGGTTCGTCTGGCAAGGAGAAGATCTTGACCCGAGTATGGTTCATCACCGGCGCGTCGCGGGGCCTCGGACGGGCGTTCACCCAGGCGGCGCTGGCCGCCGGGGACCGGGTCGTGGCGGCGGCACGCAACGTGGAGCCGCTGGCCGGGCTGGCCGAGGAGCATCCCGACCGGCTCGTACGGCTGTCGCTCGACGTCTCCGACCGCGCGGCCGTCTTCGACGGCGTGGAGCGGGCCGTGGCCGCGTTCGGCCGGCTCGACATCGTGGTCAACAACGCCGGCACCCTGCTGTACGGCATGGTCGAGGAGGCCACGGAGGAGCAGTTGCGGGCCCACTTCGACGTCAACTTCTTCGGCGCCGTGTGGGTCGCGCAGGCCGTCGTCCCGCACCTGCGCGCCCAGGGCTCCGGACACCTCCTCCAGGTCACCTCGATGGGCGCCGGCGGCGGCTTCGCCTCGACCGGCATGTACGCGGCCGGCAAGTCGGCGCTCGACTCCGTCAGCCAGGCCCTGGCCATGGAGCTGGAGCCGTTCGGCGTCAAGGTCACCATCCTGCAGATGGGCGGCTACGACACCGGCCTGTTCACCGTGGGCACCACCGCGACCGAGCCGAACCCCGTCTACGAGCCGCTGCGCGCCAAGCTGGCCGAGATGTGGGGCGACGACGCCGGCCCCGCCCCGAGCACGGCCGCGCCCGTCATCATGGAGCTGGTGAACCTGCCGGAGCCGCCGGTGCGGCTGATCGTCGGCAGCGCCTCTTATGACATGGTGCTGCAGATGGAGCAGGCCCGCACCGAGCAATACCGCGCCTGGGAACGGCTCAGCCGCCTGGCACCGGGATGACGCTTCCCTTTTTTATCGAGTGGCCGGGCCGCCGACCACGCCATTAATGTCAGCAACGAAGCGAGGAAAGGACTCGGGACTGCTTCCGGGGCCCTTTCCTCAACGCGTCCGTAGCCCAATGGGAGAGGCAACGGCCTAAGGAGCCGTACGGTGCGGGTTCGAATCCCGCCGGACGTACCCACCGAGCGTCATCAGGGCGCGGCCGGCCGTCAGCTTGACAGCTTCGCGGGGATGTGTGCGTAATAACCGTCGCGTCGCGTGTCGCCGGCCGGGAGGACGGTCGCGGCATGGAGGCGCCGAATCAAGGGGGATGACGCCGTGACCACTCACACTGTCGGTCGTGCCTGAGCGCACTGCGCCCGCGCGTCTCCCCATGCCCTCGGCGGTGTCGTAAACCCGCTGCGCCTTGGCATGCCCGCGCGGGTTTCCGGTCTTTTCGACAAGCCTTACTTCCCGCGTACCGCCAGGAGCAGAAACCAGCATGCCCATGGATTTCAACCAGCAGATCATCGACGAGTTCCGCGCCAACAAGGGTCAGGTCGGCGGCCCCTTCGAAGGAGCCAGGCTGATCCTGCTGACCACCACCGGCGCCCGGTCCGGCGCCCCGCACACCGTCCCGCTCGGCTACCTGCCCGACGGTGACCGCATCCTCGTCATCGCCTCCGCCGGCGGCTCGCCCCGGCACCCCGCCTGGTACCACAACCTGCGGGCCGACCCGCGGGCCACCGTGGAGACCGGCATCTTCACCTACCAGGCCAAGGCGGTCGCGCTCGAAGGTGAGGAGCGTGAGCGCGTCTTCGCCAGGGCCGTCGAGCTGGACGCCGGCTGGGCCGCGTACGAGAAGAAGTCGGGACGCACCCTGCCCGTCGTGGCCCTGACCGCGACCGACTTCGCGCCGCCCGCCGGCGGCCTCGGCGACGCGCTGATCGCGATGCACGACAACTTCCGCCGCGAGCTGGACCTCATCCGCCGGGAGGTGCGCGCCTCGGGCCCGCGCCTGGCCGCGCAGCTGCGCGTCAACTGCCTGACCATGTGCCAGGGCCTGCACGTGCACCACTCGCGCGAGGACGGGCACATGTTCCCCGCGATCGCCGACCGCTACCCGGAGGCGGCGCCGGTGCTGGCGCGGCTGCGCGACGAGCACGAGGTCATCGCCCGGCTCCTCGACGAGCTGCAGACGCTGCTGCGCGCCGACGACGTCGCACCGCCGGACCTGCTGGCGGAGGTGGAGCGGCTCACCCGCGAGCTGGAGGCCCACCTGGACTACGAGGAGCAGCAGCTCGTCCCGCTGCTGAACTGAGATCGCCACCCGGGACCGAACGTTCTCCTCGATAGGATGGCGTCATGCCCACTCCCCCAGAAGGCCGTCCGTCCGAAGCGCGGTCCCGGCTGCTCGCCACGGCCACCCGGCTCTTCTACACGGAGGGCATCCACGCCGTCGGCATCGACCGCATCGTCGCCGAGGCCAAGGTGACCCGGGCCACCCTCTACCGGCACTTCCCCGGCAAGGAAGACCTCGTCCTCGCCTACCTGGGCGAGGTCGACCGGGCGATGCGCGGCCAGGCGGACCAGGCCGTCGCCGCCCGGCCCGCACCGGCCGACAGCCTTCGGGCCCTCGGCGAGTCCATCGCCGAGGGCATCCGGTCGCCCGGCTTCCGGGGATGCGCCTTCCTCAACGCCGCCGCCGAGTACCCCGACCCCGCCTCCCCCGTGCACCAGGCGGTGCTCGCCCACCGTCAATGGTTCCTCGACACCGTCACGGAGCTGCTGGCCAAGATCCAGGAGACCGGCGCCGAGCCGGCCGCCCGCCACTTCGTGATGATGCGCGACGGGGCCATGGCGGCCGGCTGCCTGTTCGACCCGGAACTGATCTGCGAGACGTTCCTGCACGGCGTCGACCGGCTCCTGCGCGTGTACGCCGCCACCGACTACAGCCAGGACGCGGTGGGGTGATCGCGCGGCTGGACTCTCCCCCACAGGGAGACCTCATGCTGAGGGACGCGGGCGAGAAGCCCGCCTGACGACCCCTCTGGAGGACGAACCATGACCCCGCACGTGGTCCACCGCGGCCCTGTCACCTGCCTGAACGTCACCGGCATGGGCGAGCCCGGCGGCGCCGAGCACCTGTCGGCCATCGGCGCCCTGTACGCCGTGGCCTCCGCCATGGGCGGCCCCGCCGGCCCGCTGGAGGGGCGCTGGTGGGTGGAGGACCACTCCCGGCCGCCGCTGGAGGTGCCGCGCGAGCAGTGGCGGTGGCATCTGCTGCTGCCGCTGGCCGGCGTACCCGCGCCGGGGGCGGTCGAGGCGGCGTGCGAGCAGGTGCGCGCGTCCTGCGCGGCCGCCGACCGCGTGCAGGTCGTCACCTTCACCGAGGGCGAGTGCGTGGAACTGCTGCACGAGGGTCCGTACAGCGAGGAGAAGAGGTCGCTCGACGTGATGGACGCCTTCATGGCCCAGCACGGCCTGGTCCGCAACGGCCTGCACCACGAGATCTACCTGACCGAGTTCACCGATCCCGAGCCGAGGACGCTGCTCCGGCAGCCGGTGCGCCCCGCGTCCGTCACCGCAGCGTCCGCGTCCCGATGACGGACAGCACCCGCAGCCTCTCGTAACTCTCGCTGCCCGGCACGGCGGCGCGGACGAGCGGCGCGTGCGACCTGCCGGGGCCGCCGATCGGCCCCGGCAGCGGCCCGAGTGGCTGACCAGGACGGCCGGTCAGCCGCGCAGGAACTCCAGCAGGTCGTTGTTGAACTTCTCCTTGTCTCCCGGCACCAGCGCGATGCCGTGCGAGCCGCCCTCGTACACCTTGTACACGCAGTCCGGGATGATCTTGGCGGACTTCTCGGCGGACGCCGCGATCGGCACCACCTGGTCGTCGTCGCCGTGGACGATCAGGGTGGGAATGTCGAACTTCTTCAGGTCCTCGGTGAAGTCCGTGGCGGAGAAGGCGTCCACGCAGGCCACCCCGGCCTGGATGTTCTCGGCCATGGCCATCAGCCAGAACGCGTCCTTGTTGCCCTGCGTCACCTTGTTGCCCGGCCGGTTGGCGCCGAAGAAGCCGTCGGCGCTGTCGCGCCAGAACTGCGAGCGCTCGGCGAGGATCCCCGCCTTGATCTTGTCGAACACCTCCTGCGGGGTGCCCTCGGGGTTGTCGGGCGTCTTGAGCATGAGCGGCGGCACCGCCGACAGCAGCACGGCCTTGCTCAGGCGGGAGGTGCCGTGCCGGCCGATGTAGCGGGCCAGCTCCCCGCCGCCCATCGAGTGCGCCACCAGCGTGACCTCGCGCAGGTCCAGGGCGTTGATGAGGTCGGCCAGGTCGTCGGCGAAGGTGTCGAAGTCGTACTCGCCCCATGGCTGGCTGGAGCGGCCGTGGCCGCGCCGGTCGTGCGCGATCGCCCGGAAGCCGTTGTCGACGACCGCCTTCATCTGGTCGTGCCAGGCGTCGGCGTTCAGCGGCCAGCCGTGGATGAAGATGACCGGCGGGCCGCTGCCCCAGTCGTAGAAGAAGATCTGCTCGTCGTCGCGGGTGGTGACGTAAGGCATGGTGAGCTCTCCCCGGGTGGTCGGTGATCGTGACGGACGCCCGCCGTGCCGGACCGGGACGGTCGGGACGGCGTACGGGCCATCGCAGGAATTACCGCAGTTCACCGCCCGATTAAGGTCAAGGCCGGGCCTGGGGCTCTTTGCCCGTTCGATCAGGGGCTCTCGACAGCGGCTCCATGGCGGAGGATCAGCGGCTCCATGGCGGAGGATCAGCGGCTCCATGGCGGAGTGAGCGCTCACTCCGTACCATGGGTCGCATGACCGACACCACTCCCCGCCGGCGAGCGCCGGCGATGAGCGTCGACCAGCGCAGGGCGATGATCGTGGCCGCCGCGCTCCCCCTGGTCGCCGAGCACGGCGCCAACGTCACCACCAGCCAGATCGCGCGCGCCGCCGGCGTCGGCGAGGGCACCATCTTCCGGGCCTTCGCCGACAAGGACGAGGTGCTGCGGGCGTGCATGACCGAAGCCATGAACCCCGACCACGCGCTGCGCGAACTGGCCTCGATCCCCCTCGACGAACCGCTGGCCGCCCGCCTGGTGCAGGCCGCCGAGGCGCTGCGCGCCCATCTGGAACGCATGGGCACCGTGGCCGCCGCCCTCTACGCCTCAGGCCACTACGACCGCGCCGCCGCCCGCCGCCCCGCACCGGGCGGCCGGGAAGCCTCGGCACGAGCCACCCTGGAGGCGGTGACCGAGCTGATCGAACCCGACCGCGCGGCACTACGCCTGGAGCCCCGGCAGGTCGCCGCCGCCTTCCTCGGCCTGCTGTTCGCCCGGCCGCTGCCCGCCGGCGCGGAGCTGACCCCTGCCGACCTCGTCGACATCCTGCTGCACGGCACCCGCCACCCCTGACCTGGAGGTCACCGGATGACCATCACGCTCAACCACACCATCGTGCCCGCCGTCGACAACCGCCAGGCCGCGCACTTCTTCGCCACGATCATGGGCCTGCCGGAGCTGCCCCCGGCCGGCCGCGACGGGCACTTCGCCCCCGTACGGGTCAACGAACAGCTCACCCTCGACTTCATGACGGTCGCCGACCCCACCGGGATGCACCTGGCCTTCGACGTCGACCCGGCCACCTTCGACGCGATCCTGGCCCGGCTGCGCGAGCACGGCGTCGCCTTCGGCAACCACCCGGCCCACCCCGACAACGGCCGCATCGACCACCCGCTGTGCCCGCGCGGGCTGTTCTTCGTCGACGCCGCCCGCAACCTGTACGAGGTGATGTCCCCGGCCTGACCGCCCTCGGCGGGATGTCCACGGCGGCGAAGTGCCGGCCCACGCCATACCCTCGCCCTCCGCGGGCTGGACAACGCACCCGTCCCAATTCGCATGATTCGCGCGGCGGCCCAACCCAGACCGGCACGGCCCGGCCTGCGCCCGGCCCGACCCTGCACCCAACCCTGCACCCAACCCTGCACCCAACCCTGCACCCAACCCTGCACTCGACCCGGCGGCCCGGCTCGGACTGGCCTGCCCGACGCACGGGATCGGTATCGTGCGTGCCGCCGCCGTCATCCCTCGTCTTCATCCCCTGTCGGCCCCTGATGCCGCCGCCCAGACGATTCACGCAAGGGCGGCGGCGCGCCGGCGGCCTCGGCCCTTAGGCGCTCGGCGTGATCCTGCTGGTTGCGCAGCGCCGTGGCCAGGAACCTCTCGATCACGGCCAGCTCCTCCGAGCTGAACTTCCCCAGCTCGACCTGTGCATCCGCCAGCACAGGGCCCCAGATCTCGGCGCTCATCCGCTCCGCCCGTTCGGTCAGGTGGACCAGGACGCGGCGGCGGTCGGCGGTGTCGCGGCGCCGCTCGGCCAGTCCGGCCCGCTCGAGCCGGTCGATCACGGTCGTCATGGCACCTCCGGTGAGCCCGGCGGCGGTCGCGAGCTCGCTGGCGGTCAGCGGGCCGCGCGTGCTCAACCGGCTCAGGCAGCGCAGGTCGGTGCGGTTGATGGCCAGGCGGCGCGCGGCCCGCTCGTCGAGGACGTCGGTGGCGTCCTGCAGATCGTGCACGGCCTTGGTGACGGCATCGATCAAGCTTTGCTTTGACAATCTAATCCTTAGAAAACTAAAGTTTCTCCCGCCAGGATCCTACTCCTCTGAAGGTGATCATGTCGCGCGGCCAGCACATCACCTTGCGTCCTGCCACCACGCAAGACGTCCCCGCTCTGCTCGCCCTCATGGACTCGATCCTGACCTGGCTCGTAGCGCAGGGCCGCCCTCAGCAATGGGGCACGGTCCCGTTCTCCCGCATTCCAGGCTTTCCCCACCTTTTCGCCAGCTGGGTCTCGCAAGGCGCCATCACAACGGCCCAGCGAGACGACTCCTGCGTGGGTCTCCTGGCCCTGGCTCAGGCACCCCCGCCCCACATCCCTCCGGAGCTGATCCCCGCCGACGCCCTGTTCATCCACACCGTCATGTCCGCTAGGGGCGCCTCGGGGCGAGGCGTGGGCCAGGCCCTCCTGCACGAGGCCGACCGCCAGGCCAGAGCGCGGGGCGCCCCCGCCCTCGGCCTGGACCACTGGGCGGGAAGCACGGAGCTCGACCGCATCTACGACAAGCACGGTTTCACGAAGACAGGCGAATACCAGAACACCGAAGACGGCCGCACCACACGCAACACCGTACGAGTCCGCCGTCTCTTAACGGAGCCCAGCGAGCGTCTCTGATCTCCAGCCCCACGATCCAGCGGGCGCAGAAGCCCGCCGTTTCTACGCCTGCTGGGCCAGGTCGCCGCACGAGACCGTCCCCTCCGCCACCCCACCGGACGAATTCTCCCCCGGAAAGCCGAAGCCCGGCGAAGCGGCGCAGCGGCGTCTGTTCCTTGTCGCGCGGTCAGGCGGTGAGCTGCACGTGGCGGAGCGGGATATCCGGGGTGGTCCTCCGGAAGCCGATTCCGGATTCTGTCCCCGGAATGCGGCGCGATTCCGGAAGCAGAGCAGGATCGGCTACGCCTTCACCCGGGCGTTGACCTCAAGTGTGGTTGAGATTGCACGATGGCCTCTCCGGGGCCTGCCGGCGAGCGGCTGTGCCCGCCGGCAGCATGCCACCGGGTGAGCCGGCCTCGCTCCATCAACCACGACCACTGTGCGGGACATTCATGAAGCTTGAGATATACGCCGATGTGCTGTGCCCCTGGTGCTACATCGGCAAGAGACGCCTGGCGGCCGCCTTGGCCCAGCAGCCCGCCCGCGACGGCGTCCAGATCGTCTGGCGCGCCTACGAGCTCGCGCCGGACGAAGGCCGGACGCCCGGGCCGACCGCCGCGCAGGCCATGGCCGGCTGGTGGGGCGAGCAGGCGCCCGCCCGCATCGCCCGCATCCGGTCACTGGGCGCGGCGGAGGGCCTGGAGCTGAACCTGCACCTGGCTCGGCCGGTGAACACCTTCGACGCGCACCGGCTGGTCAAGCTGGCCGCCGATCGCGGCCGGGCCGATCAGATGATGGAGCTGCTGCACGCGTACCACACCGAGGGGCACAATGTGGCCGACCCGCAGGTCCTGCGGCGCCTGGGCGGCGAGGCCGGGCTGGACATCGGGGAGGTGCGCTCCGTCCTGGACGGCGACGACTACGCCGACGAGGTACGCACCGACCGGCGCCGCGCGGCAGAGCACGGCATCACCGGCGTGCCCAGTCTCGTGATCGACGGCCGCCCGCCGGTCTCCGGAGTCCAGCCCGTCGCCGCCCTGCAACGGCTCCTGCGGAGCGAACCGGCCGGCTCGCACGGCGTTCCGATCAAGGTCGACCGGCCAGGCTGACGGACGCTCCGATCGTGCTCGCCGCACCGTCCCGCCGTCTCTCGCCTGGAGGGAATCTCACCAGCCGGCCTGGCCGCACCGGGCGCGCTGGTCGGCCCGGCAGGCCAGGGCGCACTGGTCGGCCTGGCAGGGTCGGATGCGCTGGTCGGACTGGTCGAGGGAGGGTGAGCTGGGCGGGGTGTCAGGCGGGATCGGCCTCCTCGGCCAGGAGGTGGCGGCGGACCGTGGTGAGGATCTCGTCCGACAGGGGGTCGCCGGCGCAGGCGCGTGACAACATCAGCGCCCCCACCATGGTGGACAGCTCGACGATCACCGTTTCCTCGTCCGCGCCGTCCGAGTCGAGCCCGCGCATCGACGCGATCAGCTCCCGCAGGCCGTCGGTGAACGCCTGGCGGAGCGGGGTGCCGGGCTCGGTGCGGGCGGCGTCCACGGCCAGGGCCGCGCCGGGGCAGCCGAGGGCGGCGTTGTCGCGGTGCAGCGTGGACAGGTAGCCGTTGAGGAAGGTGGCCCGGGGTGAGGCTTCGGGGGTGTCGGTCTCGGTGAGGTCGTCCAGGGCCTTGACCCGTTCGGCGAACGCGGCCGAGCACGCTTGTGCGATCAGGTCGTCCTTGGAGGCGAAGTGGCGGTAGAAGCCGCCGTGGGTCAGCCCTGCCGCGGCCATCGCCTGCGGGACGCTCACGTTGCCGGCGCCGTGTGCGCGCACCAGCTTCGCCGCGGCCTCGATGACCTGCTCGCGATGCCGCTCGGCGTCGGCCCGGGATGCTCTCGGCATGTTGTCGGCACTTCCTTCGTGGGGTATAGATGATGCTCGTCATTTATTTTAGCCGAAGGAGACCATCATGGTCACGATCAAGCATGCCGTGGCGCTCGTGACGGGCGGCCAGCGCGGCCTCGGCAAGGCGATCGCCGGAGCGCTCCTGGAGCGCGGAGCGGCGAAGGTGTACGTGACGGCCCGCAAGCCCGTGCCCGCCGACGACCCGCGCGTCCTGCCCGTCGGCCTCGACGTCACCGACCCGGAGGCGATCGAGGCCCTCGCCGGCCAGGCCCGGGACGTCAACATCGTGGTGAACAACGCGGGCGTCCTGTTCCCGTCGCCGCTGCTGAAGGCGGACCCGGCCGACGTGCTCGCGACGTTCGACACCAACGTGTTCGGCCCCCTGCGCGTGGCCCGCGCCTTCGCCCCGATCCTGGCGGCGAACGGCGGCGGCGCGCTGATCGACATGCACTCCGTGCTGTCCTGGGCCGCGGGCACCGGAGCCTACGGCGCCTCGAAGGCCGCCCTGTGGTCGATCACCAACTCCCTGCGCGTCGAGCTCGCGGCGCAGGGCACCCAGGTCGTCGGCGTGCACCTCGGCCTCGCCGACACCGACATGACGGCCGACATCCCGGCCCAGAAGATCTCGCCCGCCGAGGTCGCCGCGGCGGTGCTGGACGGCGTCGAGAACGGGGCCGCCGAGGTTCTGGTCGACGAGGTCAGCAGGCGGATGAAGGCGGCGCTGTCGGGCCCGGTCGAGCGTCTCACCGTGTCCATCTGACCGTCCGCCCGGCACTTCACCGAAGGAGCGAGCACATGCCGCTGTGGCACGTCCACCATCCCGCCGGAGTCTTCACCGAGGAGCAGAAGCAGTCGTTCGCGCAGGACGTCACCGAGTTCTACACCCGGTTCGGGCTGCCGGGCTTCTACGTCGTCGTGCTCTTCCACGAGGTCGCGCCGGCGTCGTTCCTGGTCGGCGGCCGGCCGTCCAGTGACACGGTGCGGGTCGTGATCGAGCACATCGCCCGCCACGCCGACGACCCCGGCCTGCGCGAGCGCATGAACCAGGCGCTCGGCCGCCTGCTGGCCCGGCACACGCAGGAGCGCGGGCTGCACTGCGAGTTCCACGTGGACGAGACGCCTCGGGACCTGTGGATGATCGACGGGCTGGCGCCGCCGCCCACGGGCAGCGAGGCGGAGCGGCTCTGGGCCCGCGAGAACCGGCCCGTCCCTTACGACTGAGAACGGCGGGCCAGCACCTTCCTCGGCCATGCGCACGTTCCGCGCCCGCGGCACCGAAGTAGGCTCAGGGGCGGCGGTGGGCCATGAGGACCGCGCCGAGCCTGCTCTCGGCCGAGGTGAGGGTGAGCTGGGCCTCGACGGTGAAGCCGGCCTCGTCGAGGCGGGCGGCCAGGTGTTCGGGGCGGCGGAAGTGGACATGGATCTTCATGGGGTGGCCGCCGTACCCCTGGGTGATCAGCCGGGTGCCGTCGCCGGCGTGGAAGGCGAGCAGCAGCGGGCCGCCCGGCCGCAGGGTGCGGTGGAAGTGGGTGAGGACGGCGGGAAGGTCGCTGTCGGGGACGTGGATCAGCGAGTACCACGCGACCAGGCCGGCGAGGGAGGCGTCGGCGAGGCGGAGGTCGGTCATGGTGCCGGTCTCGAAGCGCAGGCCGGGGTGCTCGCGGCGGGCCACCTTGATCATGGCGGGTGACAGGTCGATGCCGAACGCGTCGGCGCCCAGGCCGCTCAGGTGGGCGGTGATCCGGCCGGTCCCGCAGCCGACGTCGGCGACGGGGCCGCCGCCGGCGGCGTGCGCCTTGCCGGCGAACAGCGTGAGGAAGGCGCGTTCGTAGGGGGTGCGGGTGAGCAGGTCGCGGGTGTGGTCGGCGTAGCTCGCGGCGACGGTGTCGTACGAGGTGCGGGTGTCCGCCAGCCATCCATCGGTGATCATCGTGCCCAGGGTAGCGCGTAGGGCCGCGCATCGCGGTCGTCGTCATCGATTCCCCTGGTCCCGGCCGGGCCCCGAAGGTGGCTGAGCGGCCACTCAGCCATGACGGCACTGGCCGCCGGCGGGGCGGAAGTCCGTATGATCGGCGGACGAAACGCGCGAAGAAGAGGTCATATGTTCGGAATCATCCGCCCCTGTGCTCACCATGGTTGCGCGGCGGTGCGGGAGGCCTGGGTGGCGCATCTGTGCGGGCTCTGCCTGACGCTGCGCGACGGTCAAGGGCATGGGGCGCGGCTGGCGACCAACTACGACACGTTGCTCGTCTCCGTACTGACCGAGGCGCAACTGCCCTCGTCGGCGCCGCGCAGGAAGGCGGGGCCGTGCGCGTTGCGGGGGTTCCGGACGGCCGAGGTGCTGGACGCGCGCGGGCGTGGGGCGCGGCTGGCGGCCGCCGTCTCGCTGGTGCTGGCCGCCGGACGGCTGCGCGACGACCTGGCCGACGGCGACGCCCCGTGGGGAGGCGCCCGGCTGGGCGGCGAGCGGGCGAAAGGCGCGTTGGCCAGGCGCTGGGAGGCGGCGGGGGTGCGCATGGCGGAGGCGGTCGGGTTCGACCCCGCGCCGCTCACGGCGGCCGTGGGACGGCAACTCGTGCTGGAGCGCCAGGTAGGGGCGGGAGGAGTCGTGGAGCGCCGAGCGGAGGCCGAAAGAGCGCTGGAGCGCCAGGCGGATCCTGGGACGGTGCTGGAAGAGGACCAGGCGGGTCCCGGGATGGCGCCGGAGGAGGGGCTGGCGGGGGCCGGGAGGGTACTGGAGTTGTCCGCGCCGACCGAGGACGCCGTCGCCGCGGCCTTCGCCCACACGGCGGTGCTGGCCGGACGGCCCGGCAACGCCGCAGCGCTCGGGGAGGCGGGCCGGTTCTTCGGGCGGCTGGCGTACCTGCTGGACGCCTGCGAGGACCGGGCCGAGGACGAGCGGCGCGGCGCGTTCAACCCGCTGACCGCCACCGGCACCTCCCCCGGCGAGGCGCGGCGGCTGTGCGAGGACGCCGCCCACGGGATCACGCTCGCGCTGGCCGAGGTGGAGTTCGAGGAGCGCCATGTGGTGGACGTGCTGCTCGGCACGGAAGCGCGCCGCGCCGTCGAACGCACCTTCCGCGCCTCGTACGAGAAGCCGGGCTGGGCCCGTAAGACGGCGGGCTGCACCGGCACCTTGCTCACGTGCGGCCTGTGGCGGCCACGGTGGAGCAAGTGGAAGCAGGAGGAGTGGGATCACCGCTGCTTCTGCTGCTGGTGCGCGGAGATCTGCGGCCCCATCGGGCAGATCTGCGGCGCCTGCGGCTGACCGTCCCCCTGCGCCGGGCCCGAGACGGGTGGTAAGGGGCTGAGCTTGTACCCCCGACAAACGCGCTCTGCCTCGCACGCGGCAGGGCGGCTTTCCTGGTATCGGGCGGTGAGCGTGACGTCGGCCCGCTGCACCGTGCCACCATCCCAGACCGCCGACGGGGAGAACCTCCTGATGCGTGCGACCCCGATGTACGGCGCCGGCGACGTCCGCGTCGAGCAGGTGCCCGACCCCGTCATCAAGCTGCCCGCCGACGCGCTGGTCCGCGTGGTCGCGGCCTGCATCGCGGGCGCTCTCCGACGTGTTCGGCACCGGCCACCACGCGGCCGTGGCGGGCGGCGTCAACGAGCGCACCCGCGTCACCGTGGTCGGTGACGGCGCCGTGGGCCTGCTGGCGGTCCTGGCCGCCCGCCGCCTGGGCGCGCGCGGACGACGCTCTGCGGGTCCTCGCCGGTGGCTCCACCCTTGCTCATGGTCTGGGTCATGTCGTTCCCCCCGTTTGACTACTGATCCTGGCCGACGTAACCCTCCGTGTGCTCATGGCCACGTCGGCGCGCAGAAGCGGCAGGGAGCCGGAAAGGAGACGGAAGGGCGCGGATCTAGGCGCCGGCGCGCTTCTCCAGGCGGCTGCCGCGCGGCAGGGTGACGGCCAGGATGTTGCTGGGGATGTCCAGCTCGATGCGGTGCCAGCGCCCGCGCGGGACGATCGCGGCGGTCCCGGCCGTCAGCCTGATCTCCTCCTCCTGCCCGGAATGCTCCGCCCGCAGGTAGAGGCGGATCTTCCCGATGAGGCAGGAGATGACCTCGTCGGCCTCCGGGTGGACCTCCCAGTGGTCGGCGCGCACGTCGGCGTCGGTCCTGGCGTGCAGGGCCGTGAGCTGCCAGCCGTCCTCGCCGCAGTCCGTGGCCCGTTTCTCGGGATGGATCCCGCCGCCTTGGCGCAGGTGGAGGGGGTGGGCGAAGAGGTCGATCGGCGTGACGGTCATGTCGGGAACGTCCTTCCTGCCGCGGTCATGCATGCCGGTCATCCTCCCGGCCCCCGCCCGGCCGGTCATCCGCCACGCGTCGCCGATCCCGCCGCCGCGGCGCGCCGATCGTCGCATGGCCGCACGCCCCTTTCACGCACCGACCGTCACGCCGGGCACGCCCCCGCCGCGTGCCGATCGTCACGCCGCACACCAGAGCACCGGCAACCGGGCGACGGTCAGGACGGAAGACGCCGCGGCTCCGAGGACACCGCCTCGACCAGGTCGCGGATGGTGCTGCGGTGGTCGCCGCGCCGCCACGCGACGGCGAGCACGGTCGGGGACAGCCCCTTCACCGGAATGGCCATGATCCCCGGCCGCCGGTAGATCTCGGCGTTCCCGGCCGCGAGCAGGACGACGTTGTCGCCGCTCTCCAGCGCCGCGAACGTCTCCTCCGCGTTCGAGACGGTCGTGCAGGCCAGCGGGGCCCGCCCGCCGCGCTCGTCGGTGGCGAGCCAGTGGTCGCGCAGCTCGCCGGCGCTCTCGGGCAGCGCGAGGAACTTCTCGTCCAGCAGCTCGGCGAAGTCGACCTCGTCGCGCGAGGCCAGCCAGTGATCGTCGCGGAAGGCGACCCAGCGCGGCTCTCGGGCCACGACCCGGACGTGGAAGTCCTCCTGGCCGGGGAACGGCAGCCACACGAACGCCACGTCGACCTCGCCCTCGGCCAGGCCCGCCGTGGGGTCGGTCCAGTTGACCTGGCGCAGCCGCAGGTCGCAGGCGGGCCGGCGCTCGGCGAACCGTTCCCGCAGCGTGGCCAGGAGCCCGCGGCCGACGCTGGTGGACATGCCGACGGTCAGCCGGGAGGACGCGGCGGCCGCGGCGTCGCCGACGGCCCGCTGGGCTTCGTCCCACTGCTGGAGCAGCTCGCGGGCGGCGGGCAGCAGCGCCTCGCCCGGCGCGGTGAGCCGGACCGTGCGCCGGTCGCGGTCGAACAGCCGCACCCGCATCAGCTCTTCGAGCTGGCGGATCTGCTTGCTGAGCGTGGGCTGCGCGATGAACAGCCGCTCGGCCGCCCGGGTGAAGCTGAGCTCCTCCGCCACGGTCACGAAATAGCGCAGGTCACGCAGGTGAGCATCCATAGCCGTCGGCTATTACAGCAGATATTGGACGTGCGGGGAAGCGCGACGCCAGGATGGCGGGCATGAGCACCACGCAGGATCGCCCGGCGATCATGAAAGCAGGGCCGGGGCTGCCGGCGACGGGTGACGCATGATCGCTCTTGTGACCGGCGGCAACCGCGGCATCGGCCTGGAGGTCTGCCGGCAGCTGGCGAAGCTCGGCCACACCGTCCTGCTCACCGCCCGCTCGCCGCAGGCGGCCGAGGCCGCGGCGGGAAAGCTCGGAGGTGACGTCGTCCCGCTGCGGCTGGACGTCACCTCCGAGGAGGACGTCGCGGAGGCGGCGGCGACGGTCGCCGAGCGGTACGGGCGGCTGGACATCCTGGTCAACAACGCCGCCATCACCTACGACACCTGGCAGAACGCCGCATCCGCCGACCTGGACGTGGTCCGCGAGGCGGCCGAGACGAACCTGTACGGGCCGTGGCGGCTGGTCCAGGCGCTGCTGCCGTTGCTGCGCGAGAGCGCGCACCCCCGGATCGTCAACGTCTCCAGCGAGGCCGCCTCGCTGACCAACATGGGCGGCGGCACCCCGGCGTACAACACCACGAAGGTGGCGCTCAACGCGCTGACCCGGATGCTGGCGGCGGAGTTGCGCGCCGACGGCGTGCTGGTGAACGCGATCTGCCCGGGCTGGGTCGCGACGGACATGGGCGGCCCGGGCGGCCGTCCCGTCTCCGAGGGCGCGGCGGGCGTCGTCTGGGCGGCCACGCTGCCGGACAACGGCCCGACCGGCGGGTTCTTCCGCGACGGCCGCCCTCTCCCCTGGTGAACGCCCATCCGAACACCTCATGAAAGCTCTCCGATGAACTACATATCGCGGCGTCCGATCGCCGCAAGCCTGGCCGCCGCATGCCTGATCGCAGCGTTGGCGGGCTGCTCGAACGACGGCGAACCCGCGCCGCGGGCGAAACCGGCCGCGTCGCAGGCGGCGCCGGGCCGCTACGCCTCGTCCAACCCGGGCTCGGTCAACACGTACTGGATCCAGGCGCCGGCCGGCCTGGTCCTCGTCGACACGCTGCGCACGCCGGACGACGCCAGGAAGGCGGTGGCGGAGATCAGGAAGACCGGCCGGCCGGTCGCCGCGATCCTGCTCACCCACTCCCACCCCGACCACGTGGGCGGGGCGGGCGCCTTCCACGAGGCGTTCCCCCAGGCCCCCGTCTACGCGTCCAAGGCGACCGACAAGACGATGCGGGAGGACGAGCGCGGGCTCTACGCGCTGGCCCGCTCGGCGAACCCGGCCTTCCCGGCCCGGCTCACCTACGCCGACCGGACGTTCGAGGGCGGCACGCCGTTGCAGGTCGGCGGCCTGCGCCTGGAGACGGCCACGTTCACGCACGGCGAGTCCGACGTCGCGGACGTCTACTACCGCTCCGACACCGGCGAGCTGTTCTCCGGCGACCTGGCCACCGGTAAGGTCACGCCCGCGCTGATCGAGGGCACGAGCTGCGGCTGGCTGCAGGTCCTCGACCAGCTCGGTACGCGCTTCCCGGCGGCCAGGACGATGTACCCGGGGCACGGCGCCGCCGGCCCGGCCCGCGCGCTGATCGACGAGCAGCGCCAGTACCTCAAGGCGTTCCGCGCCCTGGTGCGGCCGGCCGTCGCCCCCGGCTCGCCCGGCGGCAAGGCGGTCGGCGCCGGCGAGCAGAAGTCGATCGCCGCCGCGCTGGAGCGCGCCTACCCCGGCCGGCCGCCGGTCGCGGACCTGCCCACGATCGTCCAGGAGAACATCAAGGCCGTCGGGCGCGAGCTGTCGGCGGAGGATCCCGCGAAGACGCCGGCCGCCTGCGCGGACCAGCCCCAGCAGGAGCCCCGGCAGGAGCCCCAGCAGGGCGGTCTGCTCGCGCCGGTGAACGCCTACGTCACCGCCGTCAACGGCCGGGACCTCGACGCGCTGGCCGGCGCGTTCGCGCAGGACGCGGAGCTGGTGGACGTCGGGCGGCGCTTCCAGGGGCGCGCGGCGATCCGTGAGTGGGCGCGGGCCGAGGTCATCGGCGGCAGCCTGACCGTTGTCAAGGTGGCCGAGAGCCGGCCCGGCCACCAGCGGCTCCTGGTGCGCTTCGCCCCGGGCGGCCAGGGCGGCTTCGAGGCGTACTACGCCTTCACTGTCAACGGCTCCGCCATCACCAGGGCGGAGCTGACCTATGCGAGGTGAGATGACGATCAGGACCGGAGTCGTGGGAGCCAGCGGGTGGGCCAGGAACGCGCACCTGCCCGCCCTGGCGGCCCTGCCCGAGTACGAGATCACCGCGGTCGCGACGACCCGCCAGGAGAGCGCGGACCGGGTGGCGGCCGAGTACGGCGTGCCGCTGGCGTTCGCGGACCCGGGCCTGCTCATCGCGCACGACCAGGTGGACCTGGTCGTGGTGTCGGTGAGGGCGCCCGAGCACGCCAAGCTCATCAGGGCCGCCCTGGAGGCGGGCAGGCACGTGCTGTCGGAGTGGCCGCTGACCGTCGATCACGCGGAGGCGGCCGAGCTGGCCGAGCTGGCCGCGTCGGCGGGGGTGGTGCACGCCGTCTGCTTGCAGGGCTGCCATTCTCCGGACGTACGGTTCGTCGCCGACCTGGTCGCCGGCGGCCGGATCGGCCGGCTGGAGTCGGCGATCATGGTGGCGTCCGGCGCCGTGCTGGGCGGCGCGACCATCCCCGCCGAGCTGGCCTGGAGCACCGACCCGGCGGGCGGCACCAACGTGCTGACGATCATGGCGGGCCATTTCCTGGCGGTGCTGGAGCGGCTGGCGGGCCGGCTGGTGGAGGTCACGGCGCGGCTGCCCCGCCTGTACGACGAGGTCACCGTCGCCGGGACCGGCCGGACGATCCCCAACCGGGTGCCCGGTCAAGTGCTGCTGCACGGGCTCCTCGACGGCGGCGCCACCGCCTCGGTCGCCGTGTACGGCGGCAGCCAGGGCCCCGACGGGTTCTTCGTGAAGCTGGCCGGCTCGGAGGGCACGCTGACCATCACCAACCCGCGTCCGGGCGCCTTCCCGCACTGGACCGACTGGGACATCCGCGCCGGCGACGGCGAGCGCCTGACGGTGCCGGACGCGTACCGGACCGTCCCCTTGGACCCGGCGGCTGGGCCGGCGGCGAACGTGGCGGCGCTCTACCGGCACCTCGCCGGGGCGATCGCCGAGGGCCGGCCCGCCGACCCCGACTTCCACGCCGCCGCGCGCCACCATCGGCTACTGGCGGCGATCGAGCGTTCGGCGGCGAGCGGCGGCCCGGAGCGGACCTCCGTCGCGGCTACCGGCTGACGAGCTCCCCGCCGGGGACGCGGGGCGCGGCGGCGCGCCGGCCGGTGCCGAGCGTGAGCAGCAGGGAGGCCGCCGTCAGCGCCACCCCGAACCAGACGACGCTGGTGACCCCCAGGTGATCGGCGAACAGCCCGCCGATGAGCGCGCCGATCGCGATGGAGGTGTTGTAGGCCATGGTGTTGAGCGACATGGCGGCCTCGAAGGTGTCGGGGGCGGCCGCCTGCGTCATGTTGACCTGGCACAGCTGGACGACGCCGAAGGAGACGCCCCACAGCACGAGGGCGGCGATCGAGCCCGCCTGCGTGTGGCCGACGGCGAGCAGCGCCAGCAGCGACAGCACGAGGCCGGCGCCGCCGGCGACGAAGCTGCCGCGCAGGCTCCTGTTCACGGTGTGGCCGGCGACGAAGTTCCCGATGGCGCCGCCGACGCCGTAGATCATCAGGACCACGGTGATGAACGCGGGCGCGGCGGAGGTGTTCGCCTCGAGGAAGGGCCGGACGAAGGTGTAGGCCCCGAAGTGGCCGAGCACGAACAGCACGACCGTGCACAGCACCAGCCGCAGCGGCACGTTCCTGAGCGGGAGCACGAAGACCTCCCTGACCGGCACCGCGTTCGCCGAGGGCAGCGACGGGACGACGGTGGCCACGGCGAGGAGCACCAGCGCGCTGAGCCCGCTCCAGATGAGGAACGTGGCCCGCCAGTCGGTCAGGCTCTCCAGGACGGTCCCCAGCGGGATGCCCACGACCGCGGCGATCGAGATGCCCGACATCACGACCGCCGCGGCCCTGCTCGCCTGCCGCTCCGGGACCAGCCGCATGGCCATGCTGACGCCGATGGCCCAGAACACGCCGCTGGCGAAGCCCATGACCAGCCGCGTCGTCAGCACCAGCGGGAACGTCGGGGCGAGCGCGGTGACGCAGTTGCCCAGGGTCAGGATGACCAGCAGCGCGGACAGCAGCACGCGCCGGTTGACGCGTCTGGTCCAGGCCACGATGAACGGCACGCCGAGGCCGGCCGAGACGCCGTACAGGGTGACCATCAGCCCGGCGACGCCCACCGAGATGTGCAGGCTGGAGCTGACCGGGGTGAGCAGGCCGACCGGCATGAGCTCGGTGGTGAGAAAGACGAACAAGCTCGCCGTGATGGCGGCGACGCCCGCCCAGCCCCGCAGGGCCGAGTGCGCGTGCGCGGGTTGTGAGGGCACGTTCTTTCCCCTGATTCTCTTCCGCGTTGATAATCTCAACGTTGAGATAACACCACGAGGGAAGCTCGACGTCAAATAAATGAACGTTGAGATAGTGAGTGTTGAGAGGAAGGAAGGCCCCGTTGGGTGATGTGGTGGACCTGATCCTGGAGCAGTGGCGGCGCGAACGTCCCGACGTGGACGCCTGGCCCATGGGGATCGTCGGGCGGGTCAGCAGGCTGGCGCGGGTGCTGGATCGCGAGCTGAAGGAGTTCTTCGCCGCGCACGGGCTGGAGCGGTGGGAGTTCGACGTGCTGGCCACGCTGCGGCGGTCGGGGCCGCCGTACGAGCTGACGGCCGGAATGCTCAACCGGGCCGCCATGGTGACCTCCGGCGCCATCACCAACCGCATCGACCGGCTCGCGGCCAAGGGGCTGGTCGAGCGGCTGCCGGACGAGGAGGACCGGCGCTCGATCCGCGTCCGGCTGACCGCCGACGGGCTGGCCAGGATCGACGAGCTGCTCGCCGCGCACGTGGAGAACGAGGCGCGCCTACTGGCCGCGCTCGGGGTGAGCGAGCGCGACCAGCTCGCAGGGCTGCTGCGCGGCCTGCTCGAAGCGCTCGGCGACACCCCGCACGAGTGACCCGCGGCGGGCACCCGTAACGCGCGTCAGCCGATGGACGCCAGGCGTTCCATCTCGTCCTCCGACAGCGCCAGCGCGCCCGCCGCCACGTTCTCCTCCAGGTGGGCGAGGTTGCCGGTGCCGGGAATGGCCAGCACGTGCGGGCCCTGCCGCAGCGTCCAGGCGAGCCGGACCTGGGCGGGCGTGGCCCCGTGGGCGCGGGCGACGGCCAGGACGGTCTCGTCCTCGGCGGCGACCGCGCCCGCCTCGCGGCCCGTGCCGGCGATCGCGAAGAACGGGACGAAGGCGATGCCCTGCTCGCCGCAGATCCGCAGCAGCTCCCGCTGCCCGGCCGGGGCGCCGATGCCGAACGGGTTCTGCACGCACACCACCGGCGCGACGGTCACGGCCTCGGCGAGCTGGGCGGCCGTGACGTTCGAGACGCCGAGGTGCCGGATGAGGCCGGCGTCGCGCAACGCGGCCAGCGCGCCGAAGTGCTCGGCGATCGAGCCGGTCCGCTCGCTGGGCGGGACGCGCAGGTTCACGACGTCGAGGTGGTCGCGGCCGAGCTGGCGCAGGTTCTCCTCGACCTGGCCGCGCAGCTGCTCGGGGGTGGCCCACCACCAGTCCCCCGACGGGGTCCTGGCGGGCCAGACCTTCGTGGTGATGACGAGGTCGTCCGGGTACGGGGCCAGCGCCCGGTTGATCAGCTCGTTGGCCGACAGGCGCGGGGAGAAGTAGAACGCGGCGGTGTCGATGTGGTTGACGCCCAGCTCGACGGCCCGGCGCAGCACCGCGATCGAGCGTTCGCGGTCACCGGAGACGTCGCCGGAGACATGGTCGGTGAAGGCGGCGCGGCCCGTCAGCCTCATGGCGCCGAACCCGATCCTGTTGACGGTCAGGTCGCCGAGCTTCCAGGTGCCTGCGTTGGCAGATGTGGTCATGGTCGTTCCTCACGGCCGTGCGAAAGGGAGGTTTCCAGCCCGGATGCGGGCATGAAAAAAGCCTCCCCGGGGCGGAAGGGGATCCGGCCGGGAAGGCTCAGCGACGTTCGTAACGATAGCAGGGTCCCGGCACCTCCTTTGACATACTGACCTGAGGTCAACAAGTGACCCCCAGGTCAATAACCCCCGTTCCCGGCAGTGCCGATGTCCACCGTCTCCACGATCGTCCTGCTGCTGGTGGCGGGGGACGAGACGACGGTCAACCCGACCGCCGACGCCGTGCACCTGGCCGCTCTGCGCGCCGATCCCGGCACGGCGGCGGCGGTCGTCGAGGAAATCCTGCGCTACGACGCGCCCGTCCAGCTCACCGCTCACCCGAGGCCAGGCGCGGCGAGCTCGTCGACGCCGCCATCCGGCTCCTGCGCTCCGGCCAGGACGCGAAGAACTGGGTCCAGGCCGTCACGGCCGAGGCCGACGCCGCCAAGGGCACCTTCCACGTCTACTTCTCCTCCTGGGAGGACATGCTCGCCGCCGTCTTCCACTCCGCCACCGACGCCACGGACGAAGGGCAGCTCGACACCATCGCCGCCATCGCCAAGGCGTTGCAGCGGGGCATGGACGGACGGCGCGTTCCGCACGTCGCGGCCACGATCCTGTTCAGGGTGCTGCACGGGGCCGCCGACGCGATCGCGGCGGGCGAGCAGCGTGAGCGCTGGCTGGAGGCGGTACGCGACCTCGCCCGCAAGTGGCTGGCCCCGTGACCCTCCAGGGTTGCAATCAAGAGGCGGAACCAGGCGAGCCGCTGAGGAACCCTCGAACCAGCTGAGCCCCGACGCGCCGCCTCAAGAGGCGAGCGTGGCCTCGGCCAGCTCACGCCAGTCCCCCTGACCACCGGCACGGGTCGCCTCGGCGAACGCGTTCTCGTCGAGGTGCTCGCGCACCCCGCCGGCGATCCGGGCGACGTCCGGCTTGGTGCGGTCGGGGGTGCCGCGCACGCTGTCACTGGCCCCGAGCAGCCGCGCCGCCTGCTCGTAGCGGCCCTGCCGCAGCGCGAGGTCCGCGAGCCCGATCAGCACGTCGGCGACCTGCGGCGGGAACTCGCCCTGGGCGACGGCCCGGAACGCCTCGGCCCGGTAGGCGCGGGCCTGCTCCAGGTCCTCAGTGACGTAACCGTGCAGGTCCATGGCCTTGGCGTGGACGGTGGGGTGCAGCTTGATGTCGCCCAGCGTCGCCTGGACGGTGTCGAGCTGCCGGCGCACCTCGGCGGCCTCGCCGCGCCAGCGGGCCAGCTCCGCCTTGGCCAGGGCCAGCTCGGCGCGCGCGTCGGGCCAGGCGACGGCGTCGGCGCGGCGCTGCGCCTCGGCCAGGGCGGCGGCGCTGGCGCGTTCGTCGCCGAGCAGCCAGTAGAGCTGGGCCTGCCGGGCGCGCAGGCCGACGACGTCCTCGGCCGCGCCGATCTCGGCCAGCGCCGTGCTGGCCTCCTCAAGGTGCTCGCACGCGCGGGCGAACTCGCCGCGCATGGCGAGCCGGTCACCGAGGAACGTCAGCGCGAACGAGCCCCCCCACCGGTCGCCCAGCGTGCGGAACTCGGCCAGGGCGATCTCGGCGTCGCTGTCGACGTCGGTGGTGTCGCCGCCGAGCGTGAGCCGGAAGCGGGCGCGGGTGAGCCGGGCCTGCGCGCGGACCCAGGGGGAGTCGTCGGCGATGAGCCGTTCCAGGGCGGGCAGGAAGTCCTTGGGGCCCTGCAGCATGCTCGCCAGCAGCTCGATGAAGCCGAGCAGCGGGTGGTGGTAGCCGCCGTGCTGGATGAGCCGGTGGGCGTCCTGGATCCAGTCGCGCGCCTGGTACTGGTCGCCGCTGACGCCGGAGGACAGGAACATGGTGACCAGGAAGTAGGCCCTGGCGCGTACCTCGTCGGGCACCTCGCCTTGCAGCGAGGCCGCCGCGACGGCCAGCTCGGCGCCCTCGGCGCGGTAGCCGCTGAGGTACCAGTACCAGCCGGCGGCGGCGACCAGCCGCATCGCCTCCTCGGCCCGTCCTTCGGCGATGGCGCCGCGCACGGCCACGTTGAGGTTGTCGTGGTCGGCGTTGAGGATGGCCAGCCACTCGAGCTGCTCGCCCCGGAACAGGTACGGCTCGGCCGTCTCGGCCAGCTCCACGAAGTAGGCGAGGTGGGCGCGGCGCGTCCGCTCGCTCTCGCCGGCCTCGTCGAGCCGCTGCGCCGCGTACTCCCTGATGGTGTCGAGCATGCGGTAGCGGGGGGCGTCCTCGCCGTCGGCGACCAGCAGCGACTTCTCGATCAGCGCGGTCAGCACGTCGAGGACCGGCTCGCCGTCGGGGGTCTCCTCGCCGCAGACACGTTCGGCCGCTTCGAGGCTCGCGCCGCCGGAGAAGACCGACAGCCGCCGCAGCACGCCGCGCTCGCCTTCGGACAGCAGGTCCCAGCTCCAGTCGACGACGGCGCGCAGCGTCTTGTGCCGGGCCAGGGCGGTGCGGCTGCCGCTGGTCAGCAGCCGGAAGCGGTCGTCGAGGCGGCGGGCGAGCTGGTCGACGGTCATGGTGCGCAGCCGGGCGGCGGCCAGCTCGATGGCCAGCGGGATGCCGTCGAGCGCGCGGCAGATGCGGGCCATGGTGGCCAGGGTGGCGGCGTCGGAGCCGATGTCCTTGCGTACCAGCTCGGCGCGGTCGCGCAGCAGCCGCACGGCGGGTGAGGCGCCGGTCTCGGCGGCGCCGGCGGCGGGGGCGGGCAGCGCGAGCGGCTCGACCTGCCACAGCACCTCCCCGGTGATGCCGAGCGGCTCCCTGCTGGTGGCGAGGATGCGCAGGTTGCGGCACTCCCCCAGCAGCCGGTCGGCGAAGGTCGCGATCGGCTCGATGAGGTGCTCGCAGTTGTCGAGAATGAGCAGGATCGAGCGCTCGCGGATCGCGGTGACGAGCCGTTCGGTCGCGTCGCCGCCGCGCGCGCTGCCGAGCAGGGCCTGGTCGCGCACGCCGATCGCGGTGAGCGCGGCCTGCGCCAGCTCGCCGCCCGCGCGGGCGGAGGCCAGCTCGACCAGCCACGCCCCGTCGGGCAGCTCGGCGAGCATCGTACGGGCGGTCTCGGTGGCCAGCCGGGTCTTGCCGGAGCCGCCGGGCCCGGTCAGCGTGACGAGCCGGTGCTTGATGGCCAGGCCGGCGACGGTGGCGATGTCGTCGTCCTTGCCGACGAAGCTGGTCAGCTCGGCGCGCAGGTTCGTCCTGCGGTTGTCGGCGCGCTCGCCCAGCTCGCCCCGCAGCAGCGCGGTGTGCAGGGCGGACAGCTCGGCGGACGGGTCGGCGCCCAGCTCCTCGGCCAGCCGCTCGCGGGTGCGCTGGTAGAGGGTCAGCGCCTCGTTGGCGCGCCCGGCCTCGGCCAGCGCCCGCATCAGCGCGGCCACGAACCCCTCCCGCAGCGGGTACGTGGCGACGAGATCGGTCAGCTCGGACACCAGCTCGGAGCCGCGGCCGAGGCGCAGGTCGGCGTCCACGCGGTCGCCGAGGGCGGCCACGTGCAGCTCTTCGAGCCGGGTGACGACGGCGTCGAACACGTCGCTGCCCTGGAGGGCGATGTCCGCCAGGGGCGTGCCGCGCCACAGGGCCAGGGCCGAGCGCAGCAGCTCCGCCCGCGCGGCCGGCTCGGCGCCGCGGGCCTGGGCGATCAGCTGCTCGAACCGGGCGGCGTCGACCGCCTCGGGTGGCACGGCCAGCCGGTATCCGCCGGAGTCGGCGCCGATCACGCCGTCCGGCAGCACCCTGCGCAGCCTGGACACCAGCGCCTGAAGGGCGTTGACCTCGTCCGCGGGCGGCTGCTCCCCCCAGATCCAGTCCACGAGCCTGGAACGGGTGATGATCCGGCCGGGTTCGAGGGCGAGGGCGGCGAGCAGCGCACGCAGCCGAACCCCTGGAACCTCGATGACGGCCCCATCTTGATCGCGGACCTCGAACGGTCCCAGCAGTCCGACTTGCACATCCGACATTGTGCCGAACCGGACGACTCCCGACGAACCGCCTACGGGTCGCGGCCCGCGTCCACCGGCGGCCTTCATCGGATCGTTACCGTCTCAGAGCCTGCTGCTCACCCCGCGGATGAGCCTGCGCAGCATCCAGGTGCCCAGGCCGGCGGGCATGGCGACGGCGCCGCGCATCGCCCACTCGCTCTGGGTCAGGGCCGCGCGCGGCCCGCCGGTCGCGACGGCCTGGGTGGCCAGCAGCGAGGCCAGCAGGGCGGGGCGCCGCCGGCTCCGCTCGTAGGCGGCCAGCGCCGTGGCCGGGTCGGGCGACCGGGTGCCGGCCAGGGCGCGCAGCAGCGCGGCGACGTCCTCAAGGCCCTGCCCGGCGCCCTGCGCGAGCATGGGCGGCATGGCGTGCACGGCGTCACCGATCAGGACGGTGCGGCCGCGCCCCCAGCGCAGCGGCGCCCGGTGCCGGCGGTGCGGGAACAGTTCCAGGTCCTTGTCCGACAGCGCGTCCAGCAGCTCGGGGACGGGCGAGCCCCACGAGGCGTAGCGCCGCCGGAGCGCGGCGAGCGCGACGTCCGGGCTCGGGCGGGCCTCGCCGGGGCGCAGGCGGAAGTCGATCAGCCATTGCAGGGTGCCGTCGCCGGAGGGGTTCATGCCGAAGTCCCCGTGGGGGCCGAGGAAGATCAGGGCCCGCCTGCCGGGGTCGAAGGGCGGCCTGACCAGGCCCTGCCAGGTGGCGGTGCCGGTCGGGCGGGCCGGCTGTGCGCCGAACAGGGCCGTGCGGACCTGGGAGTTCACGCCGTCGGCGCCGATGAGCAGGTCGCCCGTGTGCTCCTCGCCGTCCTCGGTCCGCACCCGTACGGTGCGGCCGTCGTCGTGCAGGCCGGTGACGCGGGCGCCGAACCGGTAGATGTGCTCCGGCAGCCCTTCGGCGAGCCGGTCGAGCAGCAGGCGGCGGGGCAGCGACACCACGGGGGCGCCGAACTCGGCGGCCAGCCGTTCGAGGTCCATGACCATCACCCGGCGGCCCCGTGAGCTGCGGACCTCGATGGCCTCCAGGCGCTGCCCGGCCCCGTCCATCCGGACGCCGAGATCGTCGAGCACGGTGGTGCCGTTGTGCCAGATCATGATCGCGCATCCGGTCTCGCGTAAGGCCGGTGACCGCTCCAGCACGGTCACCTCGTGCCCGGCGGCGAGGAACCCCCGGGCCGCCGCCACGCCCGCGAGGCCGGCTCCGGCGATGAGTACACGCATCCGCATCCCCTACGGCTAGTAGTACTACTAACTGTAGAGCTTAGGGGTGATGATCGCCGGGCCCCGATCCGGGTGCGGTCACGCGGGACCGAGCACGCCCGGGGCGATCAGAGCCGTGGCGGCGGCGGCGAAGTACTCCTCGGAGACCGACTCCGCGAGGCCGAACATGACGCCCTGGCTGAGGCCGACCAGCAGCGCCCGCAGCCCCGTCGCCAGGCGGCGCGCCTGCCGCTCGGTGAGCGGCGCCCCGTCGTGCGGCAGCCCGGTGAACAGCGCGGTCAGCCGCTCCTCGTGCGCCCGGACGGAGGCGGCCAGCCTGGGCCGCAGCTCCGGGTCGCGCAGCGCGAGGTCCTGCAAGCTGATCTCGAACGACAGGTGCCGCAGGGCGTCGGGGTCGTCGCACAGGCGGCGGTAGTGGCGCGCGAACGCCTCGGCCGCCCCGCGCGCGTCGCCCCCGGCCGAGACGAGCCGCTCCAGGTCCTCGTAGTGCGGGCCGAGATGGTCGGTGACCAGCGCGACCAGCAGGCCGGTCTTGCTGCCGAACAGCGAGTAGACGGCGCCGGTGGTCAGCCCGGCCTGCTCGGCGATCTCCTCCAGCTTGGCGCGGTGACCGTCTCTGGCGACGACCCGGCGCGCGGCGTCCAGCAGCGCCCGCCGGTTGTGCTCCTTCGCCTCCGCCCTTGTCTTTCTCATAATCTCATTATTACCGTAATCTCGTTACGAGAACGGCCCGGCATGCCGGCCGGCCGACGAAGGAGCACGCATTCATGGACATCACCACCACGATCGCCGCCGAGCGTACGGACCTCGCGGCCCTGCTGGACGGCCTGTCGCCGGCCCAGTGGGACGAGCCGTCCCTGTGCGCCGGCTGGCGGGTGCGGGAGGTGGCGGCGCACGTGTCGCTGGGGTTCCGCTACCGGCTGCCCCGGCTCGCGATCGAGCTCCTGAAGGCCCGCGGCGACGTCAACCGCATGGCCGACCGCCGCGCCCGCCTCGACGCGGCCGCCCTTTCGCCGGCCGAGCTGGCCGCCGCGATCCGCGACAACGCGCACCACCCGTGGCGGCCCCCGGTCGGCGGGGTCACCGCCGCGCTCGCCCACGACGTGATCCACGGCCTGGACATCACGGTCGCCCTCGGCCTGGAGCGCCGGGTCCCGCGGGAGCGGCTGCGGCTGCTGCTGGAGCACCTCACCCCCCGTACGGCGAGGTTCTTCGGAGCCGACCTGGCGGGCGTCGAGCTGCGCGCCGACGACCTCGCCTGGTCCTTCGGCTCGGGGACGCCGCTGGTGGGCGCCGCGCAGGACCTCCTGCTGGTCGCCTACGGCCGCAAGCTTCCGCCGGGACACCTGAGCGGGGCGGCCGCCGACCGGTTCTCGCTCAGCTCCGGGAGCGGTCGGCGTTGGCCATGATGGCGTCATGGACGTAGCGGGACAGGCCGGGCGCCATGTCGTCGTAGTTGCGGCCGACGCGCTGGTTGGCGAGGTAGGCCCGGGCCAGCTCGCGGTGCACGTCGTGGTCGCAGTCGTGGAAGCGCCGATGCAGGTGCAGCCGGTGCTCCTCGGCCAGGTCCATGACGGCGGGGTCGTCGGCGGGCAGCCCGGCGGCCATGGCGTTCAGCAGCCGCCGGTGGATGCCGGCCTGCTCGTCGCGGATCTCGGCCCAGTCGTCCGCCGAGTAGGCCGACGCGCGCCGCTGCCGCTGGCGCCACAGCTCCGAGCCGCCCCACTGCTCCTCCGCGCGAGCGGCGTTGTCCTCCAGGCGGGTGCTGCCGAAGATCTCCAGCCGCTCCTGCGGGGTGAGGCTGAGGCCGAGCTTGCGCGCGTTCAGCTCCTTGTCGATGGCGGCGACCATGGCCCGCTGCCGCTCGGCGCGCGCGGCGAGCAGCGCGCGCTGCTCCCGCAGCCGGTCGGCGTCGGTACGGGCCGGGTCGGCGAGGATCGCGCCGATCGTGTCGAGGTCGAAGCCGAGCTCGCGGTAGAACAGGATGCGCTGCAGCCGGCGCAGGTCGTCGCCGGAGTAGAGGCGGTAACCGGCCGGGCTGCGCTCGCTGGGCTCCAGGAGGCCGATCTCGTCGTAGTGGTGCAGGGTGCGGACCGAGACGCCGGTCAGCTCGGCGATGACGCCGACGGTGTGCTCTTGCGCGGTCATGCTCCCACTGTGTCGCCTGACGCGGCGTGAGGGTCAAGCCGCCCGGCCCGGCCGGGTGGGCGGCGGGGCCGGAGGCCGTGGCTGCCGTGCTCGACGCCAAGCGTCCCGCGCCGCGCGATCGGTGCGGCGACGACCCGGACGACTTCTTCGGGGAGCCGTCCGAGAAGCCGCCCGTGCCCATCGTTGAGGACCTGGACTCCTACGGCCCCGACTCCTACGACCCCTGACCTCCCCGCCGCATCGGTCCGGGCGAGAGCAGTCAGGCACGCGCTCCCTAGGTCGGCCCCCGCTCGGGTCGGTGTCACCAGCCGCAAGGTAACGCTGAGTAACTATGGTCATGTGATGTAGCCATGGGCTCCGTGGTGGGCCTGGCCGCAAAGAAGCAAAGCGTCATGTCTCTGGCGCGTTGCGTCGCCATCACGGGTGCGACATACCAGTCGGTAGCCGGACGGTTACGGCCCATGTTTCTCCTGGCCCTCGCTGGAGGTCCGGGAGAAGGGGGGCGGGACATGCAACTCGGGCCTGATGATGTCGGTGATGGTCGCCCCGGCCGGGCAGCCCGATCTCGACGCCGCCCGTGAACGGCTGGCCCGGCTGCGGATGTTGATCCCACAGCTCAGTCTGGTCTGCGGGGACAGCTCCTACGCCGGAACGCTGGTGGACCGGTCCCGCCGGTTCCTCCGCCTCAACATGAAGATCGTGACCAAGCGTCCGGGCCAGACCGGGTTTAAGGTGCTGGCCCGGCGGTGGATCGTCGAGCGGTCGCTGTCGTGGCTCTTGAACGCCCGCCGCAACGTGATCGACTACGAACGGCTCCCGCAACACTCCGAGGCGCATCTAACCTGGGCAGCCATCACCATGATGACGCGCCGCCTGACCAGCAAGGCCGCCGTCCCGGCCTGGAACCGACGACCGGCCTCGACGCAAGCTGCCTGACGTCCACCCATGGCGGGCCATCTTGATCGCTGAGATCAGCGGAATCACCGCCAGGGCGGGGATCAGCACCAGATCGGGCACCACGCTCCCCTTCTCGGCACGCCCGCGCTATGGCATGGACGGGGGCCCGGAATCGCCAGGGTCGACCTACTTGGAGGCGTCTCTGTCGCCAGGACACAAGATCATCATGCGGGATCTGGAGGGTTGGAAAACACCCTCTCAGCTTGTTCTTTATCCTCCGGATCGTTGTGTTGAGCGGGGTTTGATCGTTTCGCGGACAGCAAGACGGCCTTGAGTGATCATGTGCGGTGTCGAGTCGCTGCTGATCACTACAAGGCCGTGAGGATGAGTCTGCTGAACGATGCCGCCGGTGTCGAGTCCTTGAAGGTGTTGTCCCGGTTCCGCAACGACGTCTACGCCTGCCTCAGGGCGCGGGCCGATGCGTTGTTCGAGCTGGCTGATGCGCTGTTGTGCGAGCCGGGGCCGGTGCGCTCGCCGGTGGATCTGACCTTGTCGCCGGAGTGCTGGCGCGGGCATGGCGCCTTGTACGGCGCGCTCAACCACGGCCGGATCGGCATCGAGCAGCTGCGGCAGGTGCTGGCCGGGCTGCCGTTACCGCGCTGGCCGGACGGGCGGATCGTGCTGGCGGTGGACGTATCACCGTGGCTGCGCTCGGATGCGCCCTGCTCGGCCGAGCGGCTGTTCTGCCACGTCTATGGCCGGGCCAAGAGCGCCTCGCAGTTCATCCCGGGCTGGCCGTACTCGTTCGTGGCGGCTCTGGAGATGGGCCGTACCTCCTGGACGGCGCCGCTGGACGTGGTCCGGCTGGGGCCGACCGATGACGCCACCGCCGTCACCGCCACCCAGCTCCGGGAAGTCATCGAGCGGCTGATCGCGGCCGGTCAATGGTGCGACGGGGACCCGGACCTGCTCATCGTGACCGACGCCGGCTACGACATCACCCGTCTGGCCTACGTGCTGCGCGACCTGCCCGTCGAACTGCTGGGCCGCATCCGCTCCGATCGAGTGCTGCGCCGTCCGGCACCCACGCGGGAGGAGTTCCTGCGCGCCCATCCCGGGGGCGGACGCCCGCCCAAACACGGCGGCGAGTTCGCCCTGGCCGACCCGGCCACCTGGCCCGAACCCGCGGTGAGCACGCTCACCGACACCACTCATTACGGCAAGGCCGAGGCGTCGGCCTGGGACCGGCTGCATCCTCGGCTCACCCACCGCGCCGCCTGGCTCGACCACGAGGGTGTGCTGCCCATCATCGAGGGCACCCTGATCCGGCTGAAGGTCGAGCATCTGCCCGGCGACCGTGACGCCCCAGCGGTCTGGCTCTGGTCCTCCAAGACCGGCGCCACCGGCGCGGACGTGGATCGCTGCTGGCAGGCGTTCCTGCGCAGATTCGACCTGGAGCACACCTACCGCTTCTGGAAGCAGGCCCTCGGCTGGACCCGCCCCAAGCTGCGCGCCAACCAGGCGGCCGACCGCTGGACCTGGAGCCAGGTGCCGATGTCTTGGCGATCACCGCCGTCCAACTCCGCGAGGTTGTCCAGCGGCTGATCGAGGCCGGGCAGTGGCAGGACGGGGACCTGCCGATCCTCCTCGTGGCCGATGCCGGCTACGACCTGCACCGGCTGACGTTCCTGCTGGCCGACCTGCCGGTCGAGGTGCTGGGCGGGCTGCGCTCGGATCGAGTGATGCGCCGCCCGACTCCGCCACGCGTCTACAACCCCGAAGGCGGCAGACCGCCCAGGCATGGCGGTGAGTTCGTCTTCGGCCAGCCCGGCACCTGGGGCGAACCCGATCAGCAGACCACCACCGCCACCACCCGCTACGGCACCGCGACCACGATGGCCTGGGATCGGCTGCACCCCAAGCTGACCCGCGGGGCAGCCTGGATCGAGCACGACATGGAGCTGCCGCTCACCGAAGGCACCGTCATCCGGCTGACCGTCAAGCGCCTGCCCAGCGGAGGAGAACCCAATCCCGTCTGGCTCTGGTGGTCGGGCACCGGCGCCAACGCCGCCGACGTCGACCGGCTCTGGCAGACGTTCCTACGCAGATTCAAGCAGACCCTCGGCTGGACCACCCCCAAGATCCGCAACCCCGAGGCGGCCGATCGGTGGACCTGGCTCATCCTGGCCGCGCACACTCAGCTCCGCCTGGCCCGACCGCTGGCCACCGACCTGCGCCGCCCCTGGGAGAAACCCGCACCGCCCGAGCGGCTGACCCCGTCCCGGGTCCGGCGGGGGTTTCGCAACCTGCGCTGGAAGATGCCTTGTCCGGCCGGTGCGCCGAAACCTACCCGGCCGGGCCCGGGACGCCCGCCCGGCTCACCGAATCAACACCGCGCACCCCGTCACGACGTCGGACGCATCCTGGCCACCGGCGAGGCACACCAACGCCCCGCCCATCACAAGAAGGGGACCAAGCCCAGACGCACCACCTGATCTCGTTATGAACGCCGGGCACCGCCATGCGGGCCGCGCCATGGGCTGGGGAAAGTAATCGTTCGGACGTGCCGAGGCGGTGCGGACGCCGACGTTACTGCCCTCTTGGAAGACCCGGCACTGGTAGTGGGTCCTTGCCCTCGGCCCCGGTTGACGACCACGTGTATCAAGATCCCCAGACGCCCGCTGCTATCCGTGACATGGTTAAGGATCAATCAAGCCGGTGCAGATCCGCCAGACGGGGACACGGGGTGAGAGCGTGACAATGACTGATGCGCATGCCGGGCGCAAGGGGCGAGCAAGGAGCGACCTATGGGGTCCCGCTCTGGCGAACCTCGGACTTGGTGTGCCCGCCATGGTGCCGTTCTATATGGCGTGGTGGCTGCTGACCGAGTACATGCCGATGGACTGCACCCTTGCCAGGCCCACCAACTGCAACTACGACACCCTCGAGAACGAGTTCTTCTTCACCGTTGCACTGATGGTAACCGGTCCACTCACCTTGACACAGGTGATCGTGATTGACGTAGCCCTCCCGCTCTGGCATAGACGGCGGCTGGCCGCGTGGCTTGGCGCTGCCGCGCTCATCCCCGTCCCGTTCGTGGTGTGCCTGGCGCTGGCCTCGCTGGCCTGACAACCGGCTCTAAAATCCCATTTGCCGAGAATGCGAAGATCAGAGGTTGTAAGACAAGCTCAGGGAACATACACCTGACGCATGTACGGTCGCTGGACGACGACGGCCACGACGTGTTCGCTGCCGTCGAACACGTCAGCGAGTTCGCCGGCCACGCTGAAGGTCAGCTCGGTTACCTGGTCGATGTTCAACGGCTCGCTGTGGACCACGTTGAGCACCTGGTCCTCCTGGTACCACCGCACGACGTCGGGGTCGTTGGCCGCCTGCAGCGGCAGGTTCGGCTTGTCGGCGGTGAGCCACACGACCAGGCCGCCCTGCTCGTAGGCCAACGACAGATCGACCTGTCCGGCGTCGCCCACCGCGGAGACGATCTGGCGGACACGCGTCTCTCCACGCCGTTCCTTCGTGAAGGACAGCGACCGGGTGATGCGGGCGAGCTTGCCGTCGCGGTAGCGTCCGGGGACCCCGGCAGGCTCCTCGGTGTAGGTGAACCAGTGGACATGTGCCATCGCGCCTGTCGCCAGGTTGCGGGCTTGGGAGACGAACGCGATGTAGCTCACCTGCGCCGTTCCGCCCCCAGTGCCGTCATCGCTTCGGGAGGCGTAGACCTCGTGGAACGGAATGAGGACGTTGGCCCCCCGCAGCGACTTACCGCGCAGGTCGTCGCCTTCGTAGGGGACCGATTCCCACCCCGCCGGGAGCCGTCGCTGTAGTGCGGCGGCGTTGACCCGCACCGCGAGCATGGTCCGCTCGGCGGCGATCCCGTCGGAGTACCTCAGTTCCGGTTCTGCTGTGAACATGGCCTGCACCATCCTGTCTGTTAAGGCTCCCTGAACCGCGCCGGGTTTGTTGGAGAACGGGTTACGGCTGGGGGTGGTAGCTCATGATGGCGATGCCGGTGTCGAGATGGGTGTGCCCGGTGAGCTCCAGCTCCACCACCGGACCCCCCTCGCCGAACAGCCGCTGCCCGGTGCCGAGGACGAGCGGGCATACCATGAGATCCAGCTGGTCGACCAGGCCGTTGCGCAGCAGCGAGCGCATCAGCGTGATGCTGCCGTACATCAGGATGTCCTGGCCGTCCTCTTCCTTGATCTTCTTCAGCGCGCCGATCGCGTCGCCTTTGAGCAGGCTCGCGTTCCAGGTGAGCGGCTCGGTCAGGGTCGTCGAGGCGATGAGTTTCGGAATCGTGTTCAGCCGGTCGGCGTACGGTCCGGTGCTGTTCGGCCACGCCTTGGAGAACATCTCGTAGGTGCGCCGGCCGCACAGGAAGTAGTCACAGGACTGCAGGCGTTCAAGTGATCGTTTTCCGGCCTCTTCGTTGAAGTATCGGTTCGCCCAACCGCCGTGCTCGGACCCGGCCATTCCGCCTGGGTCTTCGACGACGCCGTCCAGCGTCACCAGGGTCGAAACGATGAGCTTTCGCAATGTCGTCCCTTCTTCGCCGGTGGACCGCGCCCGCGCTATCGGCGGGCGGTCCACGAACTGACCCGACCAATCCTCGGTACGCTACTGCCGCCCGACGGAGCCCAAGGGAAGCTTCAAGGAAGCTCGAAGGAAGCCCGGGCTGCGCTACGGGCCTTCGTTCACGGGTCGGCCTGTCCCCGGTCGGCTTGGCCTATCCCCGTCGGCGTGCGGCGTGTAGGTGTTCACGACGATGCCGCACGCGTACGACGTGGAGCGGACAAGCCTCAGCCGCAGACCGCCGGCGACGGACCGAAACAGCGACTCCCCGCGACCGACCGCCGTTGGATTGACGTAGAGCTGGTACTCATCGACCACGCCCGCGGCGGCGAGAGCGGCGGCGAATCCTGTGCCGCCGAAGGCGATCAAGTCGGCGCCCGGCCCTGCCTTGAGATGCGCGATGGTCTCGGCAAGCCCGCCTGCCGCCCATCGGGTGCGCGGCCATCGAAGCCGGCCGCGCTGGTGGGTAGTGGAGAACACGATCTTCTCCGCGTCGCCGACCTTACGGGCGAAGGCGAAATCGGGCTCGTCGGGATGACTCGCTGCGATTCGCGCCCAGTGATCGATGTAGCCCTCCTCGACCATTTTGCGGCTGAGGAGGATCCGGTCGACCTTGCGGAACGTCTGGTTGAAGTCTCGCTTCAGCTCCTCGTCCCACGGCCAGTTCGGCCCCCAGTCCCAAAGCTGCCATTGCAGTGCCGGGTCGGCCGCTTCGACGTGGCCGTCGGCGGATGTCTGCATCTGCACGAGGAGCCTGCTCATGTGGTGGCGCCCGCCAGTGCGGCGCGTGCCCAGTCCCGAAGCGAGGTGGACGTCGTGGTTTCGTCGTCGCGAGGTGCCAGTGCCCACGGCTGGCCGTCGTTGAAGGTGCGGGCGGTCTCGATGACAGCTTCGGCGAAGGACGGCGGCATGCCTGATGCGAGCATGCTCGCTCTGGCCGCGTCGTAGCTGAGTTGCTCGTAGCCCACGTCGGGGAGTCCGGCGGCCTGCGCCAGGATCGCCGTCGCCTGCGTCATCGTGAGGTCGGCGTGGCCGTGCAGCTCGTGGACGCCGAGTCGCGGATGGAGCTGCGTCAGTAGTTCGGCGGCCCGCTGCCCGACGTCGCTCGCGGCCACGGTCGGCATCGCCCGATGGGCGGTGAAGGGGGTGCGGAACACGCCGGTGCTCTGTGCCTGCGGCAGGAAACCGAGCCCGTCGGTGTAGTTCTCCATGAACCAGCCCGCACGCAAAACGATCAGCTCGGGGACCGAGCAGGCGCGCAGCCGCTCCTCCATCAGCGCCGCGCCGAGGGTCGTGCCGCTGCGCAGGTGCGCGTTCAGCCCGCTGAGCAGCACCACGCGGCGCACGCCGCTGCGGCGGACGGCACGTTCGAGCCGTTGCCCGATCGCCTCTTCGCGAGCGTGCAGATCACCGCCCGCAAGGTCGAAAGGAACGAGCACGAACGCCCCGTCGGCGTGCTCGAAGGCACCCTCGAGCGCCACGGCGTCATCGACGCCGACCCCACGGCTACGGGCAACAGCCCGAACGTCGTGGCCCTGGCTGGTGAGGTGCCGCTCGACCGCACGCCCCGTCCTGCCCGTCGCGCCGACCACGACGTACGTGCGGCGCCCGCTCAACTGATAGTCCTTCCTCACTGGTGCACCGTAGGCGCCAGGGCCGCGATCACGAACGTCATCATCGGCTGCACGGCGCCGTAGCCGAGCCGGTTGACGCTCAGGCCGTCGGCCGGCTGGAGCCGCCCCGCGGTGGCGGCGGGCCTACTCTCCTGACTCACTGCTGACCTCTTCTCGTAGTGCGCGCGGGAGGGTCTCGCGCGCGTCGGATGAAGTGATTCGTCGCTGTACCAAGGCGGTCGTCACGCCCCCGCTCTCGTGCCGGCCGAGCTTGCCCCTGGTCACCAGGTCGTGGAAGCCCTGACAGGTGATACCGAGCATCGCTCCCGCACCGCGTAGGAGACAGGGCGAACGAGTCGGCGTCCATCGGGGCGCCGACGCTCCACGAACGGGTCCTGCCCGCGCACCTCGTAGTACAGGGTCGCGCCGCGGACGTCGAGGGTGGCGGTGGTGATCGTACCGGTCATGGATGCCCCTTTGTGCAGTGACAGGCGTTTTGATCTCGTACGGCCATCGTGGCCGCCACGGCAGCCGCGGGTCCAACACCTGTTTGAACGCGATTGACGCATCAGGCGCGTTAATCGGCTAGATGGTTGATTCCAAGGGGTCGAGATCGGCTGTTCGGCTGCGGACATGAAGCGAGGGCGTTCAAGATCCGTTTGTGACGACAGAACTGAACACCCTCGCGACAGCACTGTACGTGGAGATCGACGATCAGCTGATCGCTCCCGGATCTGGCGCCCGAACGACCGCGGATCGGGCTGCGGCCCCGGCTCAGTGACGCCGAACTGGTCACGCTGGCGGTGCTGTCGGCGCTGCTCGGCTTCACCCCCGAGCGGCGCTGGCTGCGCTACGCCCGCGCCCACCTGAGCGGCCTGTTCCCCTACCTGCCCGGACAATCCGGCTACAACAAACGCCTGCGCGCCGTCACCGGCCTGGTGCTGCACCTGATCCGCATCCTCGGCCGCGACACCAGCCTGTGGAGCGACGACGTGTGGGGGCCGACTCCACCCCGGTCGAATGCGGCCGCTCCCGGCAGACCACCCAGCGCTCGGACCTGGCCGGCTGGGCCGAATACGGCTACTGCCCCTCCCACTCCCGCTTCTTCTGGGGCCCGCGCCTGCACCTGCTGTGCACCCTGGGCGGCCTGCCCGTCGCCTTCGCCCTGACCGGCGTCAAAGCCGACGAACGCACCACCCTACTCGGCATGCTCGAAGCCGACCCTGACCTGATCGAGCGCCACCGCGGCCGGCGAGCCCCCCGCGAGCAGGGGCGCACCTGTTCAAACCCCTGCGCCAGACCATCGAGTCGATCAACCAGACCTTCAAGGGCCAGCTCGACCTCGAACGCCACGGCGGACGCACATTCGCCGGCGTCACCATCCGCGTGATCGTACGCATCCTCGCCCTGACCACCGTCATCTGGCACAACGACAAAACCGGCCAGCCCACCGCCCGATCACTCACCACCTACGACCACTGATCCCAACCCCTTGGAATCAATCATCTAGGTGACGAGCCGCACGCGCTCGCTGTCGCCGTCCGACAGGAACGACGCCAGCGCCCGCCCCTCCTCGGCCACCGCCTCGCGCTCCGCCCGGGAGAAGGAGCGCAGCGGCACGACTGACACGGCGCCCTCCTCGACGGTCCACGTCGCCGACACCCGGCCGTCCACCAGGACCACGCGGGCGCCGGCGACCGACAGGCCGCGGTGGGCGTCGTCGATGATCCGGCCGCGGTCGTGGTAGCCCAGGATCGCGTTGTCGAAGGCCGGCAGGAACCGTACCGGGGCCGGCGTGCCGGGGTCGGGGAGCGGCGCGCCGGGCAGGTCGAGCAGCACCCGGCCGCGCTCGTCCCGGAAGGTGACCAGCTCCTCGCGGAGCGCGGCCACCGCGGCGGGCAGCCCGGCCAGGCCGCACCAGGCCCGCAGGTCGGCCGCGGCGGCGGGGCCGAACGCGGCCAGGTAGCGGCGTACGAGCGCCTGGCCCACCGGGTCGCTGCCGTCGGCGGCCGGCGGGGTCGATCTCCCGGCCCAGCCACGCCGACAGCGGCAGGTTGCGCACGCCCGCCTTCACCCGCCACACCCCGCGCGGCGGGAGCTGCGCCATCGGCACGAGCGCGGCCACCAGCATCTCCCCCAGCGCCCGCACCCCGGCCTGTGGCCAGCGGGCGGCGAGCGCCCGCGCCAGCTCGCTCATCGAGCGCGGCTCGCCGTCGGCCATCACCGCCCAGCCCGCCGCCGCGAGCTCGTCGAGGTCCACCCCGTCGAGCTCGCGCCGGTACGTCCCGAGCACACGCTGGCGCAGCATGGCGTCGTGGCGGGCCCGCCAGGCCAGCGCGTCGGCGGCGGTCACCAGGTGCACGGTGCGGCGCATGAGGTGCGTGCGCACCACCTCCCGCCCGGTGAGCAGGCCCGACAGCGCCGCGGGGTCGAAGCCGCGCAGCCGCGACCACAGCCCCGCGAACGGCTCCTGCGGCTCCTGCGCCTGCAGCCCGCACACATGCGCGACGGCGTCGAGCACCGGCAGGCCGGAGCGGTCGAGCAGCAGTTGCCGGGCGAGCGTCGCGCGGTTCAGCGCCCGGGTGGTGAGAACGGTCATGGCCTCACGCCGCGGCCCGCTCGGAGATCGCACGCCTGCGCAGCGCGGCCGTGGTGACGGCCGGCGGGTCGTAGGCGACGTCGAGCGGGCCGACGTCGGCGCCCGGCGGCACGATCTCGTCGATCCGGTCGAGCAGGTCGTCGCCGAGCACGGTGCCGGCGCCCGCCATCAGGTCCGTCAGCGCGGCAAGGGTCTCCTCGACGTCGGTGCGCGGGTCGGGGTGGTGGATCTGGTAGAGGTCGATGTGATCGGTACGCAGGCGGCGCAGCGAGTGCTCGACCCCGGCGACGATCCAGCGCCGGGAGCTGCCGGCGCGGTTGGGGTCCTCGCCCATGCGGCCGTTGACCTTGGTGGCGAGCACCACGTCGTCGCGGCGGCCCCGCAGCGCCCTGCCGACGATCTCCTCGCTCTCGCTGCCGGCGTAGACGTCGGCGGTGTCGATGACGTTGATGCCCGCGTCCAGGGCGCGGTGGATGATGCGGACGCAGCCGTCGTGATCGGGGTTGCCGGCCCCGCCGAACATCATGGTGCCCAGGCAGTAGGGGCTGACCTGGATCCCGGTCCGCCCCAGGGGGCGCGTTCTCATGCTGGTGGTTCCCTTCGGAAAGGCAGGTGGGACGCGTGGCGCGGGCCTCTCCCGCACCACGCCCGGAGCGCTACGCGTGCTCGCCGCGGGCCACGTCCACGACCCAGATGACCCCGAAGCGGTCCTTCAGCATGCCGTAGAGCGGCGCCCACTGCGCCGGGCCCAGCGGCTGCACGACGGTCGCGCCCTCGGAGAGCTTCTTCCAGTACGCGGTGACCTCCTCGGCGTCGTCGCCGCGCAGGGAGAAGAAGAACGACTTCTCGCCCCGCTCGAACGGCGTTGCCGAGGGCACGTCGTAGGCCATCACGTGGAAGCCGTTGCCGGCGCGCACCTGGCCCCACGTCACATGGTCGGCGTCGGCGGGGTCCGGCACGTTCCCGAGGTCCTGGTAGGTGACGACGGCGAGGTCGCCGCCGAACACGGACTGGTAGAACTCCAGCGCCGCGCGGGCCTGGCCACGGAAGTTGAGGTGCAGGACGGATTCGACGGACATCTATGGCTCCTGTCATCGGTGGCTCTCTTGCTGCCGGACCTACGGTCACAGGGGTAGCGGACAGGATGTGGCCTCTACTTCGGGCACGATGGAAACCATGCCGAAGACCTCAGCGCGGCTGCTGGCGCTGCTCTCGTTGCTCCAGACCCGCCGCGACTGGCCGGGGGCGCTGCTGGCGGAGCGGCTGAACGTCAGCCCGCGCACCGTGCGCCGCGACGTCGAGCGGCTGCGCGAGCTCGGCTACCCGATCATGACGTTCAGGGGGCCCGAGGGCGGCTACCGGCTGGGCGCCGGCTCGGAGCTGCCGCCGCTGCTGTTCGACGACGAGCAGGCCGTCGCCCTGGCCGTCGCGCTGCAGCTGGCCACCACCAGCGGCGCCGGCATCAAGGAGGCCGCCGCCCGCGCTCTCAACACCGTCCGCCAGGTCATGCCCGCCCGGCTGCGCCACCGCATCGACACCCTCCAGGTCACCGCCGTCGAGCGGCCCACGCTCCGGCCGGAGCCGCAGCTCGGCGCGGAGGTGCTGGTGGCGCTCAGCGCCGCCGTGCACGCCCGCGAGGTGCTGCGCTTCGACTACGCCACGCGGGACGAGGACGCGCCGCCGCGCCGGGTGGAGCCGCACCACCTCGTCACGTGGGGCGGCCGGTGGTACCTCGTCGCCTGGGACCTGGATCGCGAGGACTGGCGCACCTTCCGCGCCGACCGCATCACCCCCCGCGCGCCGACCGGTCCCCGGTTCGCGCCGCGCGAGCTGCCCGGAGGCACGGTGGCCGCCTTCGTGGCGGGCCGCTTCCTCGGCTCCACGCAGCCGGGCGGATCAGGCGGCACGGGCGGATCAAGCGGCACGGACGGATCGGGCGGCACGGGCGGATCAAGCGGCACGGACGGATCGGGCGGCTGGCCTTGTCGGGGGGAGGTGATCCTCGGGCTGCCCGCCGCCGCCGTGTCCCCTTATGTCCGGGACGGGGTCGTCGAGGAGCTGGGGCCCGGCCGTTGCCGGCTCGTCCTGGGCTCGTGGTCGTGGGCCGGGCTGGCCGCCACCGTGGGCAGGTTCGACGCCGACATCGAGGTCGTCGGCCCGCCGGAGCTCAAGGCCGCCTTCGCGCATCTGGCCCGGCGCTTCGCCGACGCCGCGCGATGAGCGCCTCGATGCCGTCGAGGAGCAGGGTGAGGCCGAAGGTGAAGTCGGCGTCCTCGACCCAGTCGGGCGCGGCGCCGAACGCCCCCGACTCGATCGCCGCCGCCAGCCCCGGGTAGCCGCCGGGATCGACGAGCCGGGCGAGCAGCGCCGTGTAACCGGCGGGCCCCTCCGGCCCGGCCTCGTCGACCGTGCCGCTCATGGCGGTCTGGAGGGTGGCGGCGCTGACGGCGTACGCGGACAGGGTGGAGGCGATGTTGACCGCCTCCGCCCCGCCCAGGCCGGCACCGGCCAGCACGGTCAGCGCCCGGTCGAGCCAGCGCAGGGTGCGCGGCCCGATGGGCGGGGTGAGGGGCGAGACCTCCAGCAGCCACGGGTGGGCGGCCAGGAAGTCCCGGTGCGCCCGGGTCCACCGGGCCAGGTAGTCCCGCCAGGCGAGCGTGCCCGGCTCCGGCGGGTCGGGGGCCGCCGCGTCGACCATGGCGGTGAGCAGGTCGTCCTTGCTGGTGACGTAGCCGTACAGGGACATGGTGGAGACGTCGAGGCGGGCGGCCACGCTGCTCATCCGCACGCCGGCCAGCCCTTCGGCGTCGGCGATCGCGATCGCGGCGTCGGTGATGCGCCGCAGCGTCAGCCCGGGGCGGGGGCCCCGGCGCGTCGCCGGCTCCCGCCCCCACATCCGCGCCACCACCGTGGGCAGGTCGTCGTCGGACCCCATCGTCCCTCCCTGTAATTCCGTACGTTATACAGTGTATCCCGTACGGAGTTATGGTGTCTTGGGGGAACGATGACGGGTCTCGCCAGCCTCGGGCTGACCGCGGAGCAGGAGCAGCTCTACCGCCGCCTGCTGCGCGACCCCGGCGCGCCGCTCGATCCGAGCTGCCCGGCCGTCACCGAGTTACGGGCGCTGGGCCTGCTCGACGACGCGCTGAACGCCGCCGCGCCCGCCGTGGCCGTCGACCTGCTGGTGCGCCGGCGCATCGAGCACACCCAGCGCCGCCTGGCCGAGCTCAGCCTGGCGTGGGACGTCCTGACCGAGCTGACCGAGGAGCACCGCAGCGGCCGGCCCGTGCAGATGGTCGAGCACCTGCCGGACGGTCCTGCCGTGCACCGCCGCATGCGGCTGTTGCTGCACGACGAGCCGGGCGAGTTCACGCACCTGAAGGAGCGGGCCGTCGCGCACGACGGCGGCGACGTCCCGGCCGGTGGCCTGCTGGCGCGCGGGCTGCGCAGCCGTACCCTCTTCTCCGCTCGCGCCCTGGCCGACCCCGGCCAGGAGCAGCACGCGCGCGCCCGGCACGCCCTCGGCGACCTGCACCGGGTCACCACCGAGCCGATCCGGCACCTGGCCGTGGTCAACCGGGCGGTCGCGTTCGTCCAGGCCGATCCCGCCGACCCGGCCGCAGGGGCGCTGCAGATCCGCCAGCGGGGCGTGGTCGCCATGCTCGCCGACGTCCTCGACGGCATGTGGGAGCGTGCCCGCGACCTCGACGACCTGCCCCTGTCGCCCATCGAGCAGCAGGTGCTGCACGCCCTGACCCGGCACGACACCGACGACGCCGCCGCCCGCGCGCTGCACATCTCGGTACGCAAGCTGCGCGCGCACGTCGCCGACCTGATGGCCAGGCTCGGCGCCGCCACCCGCTTCCAGGCGGCCCTGCTGGCCAAGGAACGCGGCTGGCTGTGAACCCCCTGGGTGCAGGTTCCTGCAGCCGGGCCTGCAACCTCTCCGTCTCCCGCGCCCCCGCCCCGCGCCGCCATGCTGGGCCGCATGGATCGACTGGACGTGATCGACACCTGCACCCGCATGGCCTGGCACACCGACCAGCGAGAGTGGAGCAGGCTCACCGAGGTGTTCGCCGACAAGGTGACCCTCGACTACACCAGCCTCAACGGCGGCGAGCCCGCCACCCTCACCCCGGCCCAGATCATCGACGGCTGGCAGCACGCTCTCGGCGCCTACCGCGCCACCCACCACCTGCTCGGCAACCACCTGGTCACCCTCGACGGCGACACGGCCATGTGCACCGCCTCCTTCCAGGCCACCCACCGCAAGCCCGACGACACCCTGTGGACGCTCGGCGGCACCTACCGCTTCGACCTGACCAGGACGGACGCCGGCTGGCGGATCAGCGGCGTCGTGATGACCGCCGTGTGGAGCGAGGGCCGGCCATGAGCGAGCTGCTGAAAGTGAGCTTCGACAGCGACGGCGTCACCCTCGCCGGCAACCTGTACCTGCCCGACCAGGCCGGGCCGGCGCCCGGCGTCGTGGTCGCCGGCACCTGGACCAGCGTCAAGGAGCTGATGGCCGACCGCTACGCGCGGCGGCTGGCCGAGCGCGGGTACGCGGCCCTGTCGTTCGACTTCACCGGGTTCGGCGAGTCGGGCGGCGAGCCGCGGGACGTGGAGAACCCCGCCCGCAAGATCCGCGACATCCACCACGCCCTCACCTTCCTGGCCGCCCACCCCACCGTCGACGGCGACCGGCTGGGCGCGCTCGGCATCTGCGCGGCCGCCATGTACATGGCGGGCAACGCCGCCGGCGACCCCCGCGTGCGCTCGCTCGCGCTCGTCGCGCCGTGGCTGCACGACGCCGCCATCTGCGAGGACGCCTACGGCGGCGCCGCCGCGGTGGCCGAGAAGATCAAGATCGGGCGGGAGGCGCGGTCCCGGTACGACGAGACCGGCGAGGTCGACTACGTGCCCGTGGTCAGCGCCACCGACCCGCGCGCCGCCATGCCGTACGAGATCGACTTCTACCTCAACCCGGACCGCGGCGGCATCCCCGCCTGGCCCAACCGCTTCGCCGTCATGGCGTGGCCCGACTGGCTCACCCACGACTCCATCGCGTCGGCCCCGCAGATCACCCAGCCCACCCTCCTCGTGCACAGCGAGAACGCCGCGATCCCGGACGGGGCGCGCCGCTTCCACGCCGGGCTGGCCGGGCCGAGGGACCTGCTGTGGACCGAAGGGACCCAGTTCGACTTCTACGACACCGAGCCGCAGGTCAGCGTCGCCGTGGACGCCGTGGCCGCGCACTTCGGCAGGACGCTGCGATGATCCTCGTCACCGGAGCCACCGGGAACGTCGGCGGCGAGGTCGTGCGGGCACTCGCCCGGGAGGGGCGGCCGGTGCGGGCGCTCGTCCGGGCGCACACCGAGCCGCCCATGCACGCGGTCGAGCAGGCGGTCGAGCAGGCGGTCGGCGATCTGGACGAGCCGGGCTCGCTCGATGCCGCCCTGGACGGCGTGCGCGGCGTGTTCCTGCTGCCCGGATACCGCGACATGCCGGGGCTGCTCGACCGGTTCAGGCGGGCAGGGGTGGAGCGGGTCGTGCTGCTGTCGAGCCTGGCCGCGGTCTCGAAGGACACCCGCAACGCCGTCTCGCAGTACATGATCGCCTCGGAGACGGCCGTGCGGGAATCGGGGCTCGCCTGGACGTTCCTGCGGCCCAACGCGTTCATGTCCAACGCGCTGCGCTGGCTGCCGCAGCTCCGGGCGGGCGACGTCGTCGCGGACGCGTTCGGTGACGTGCCGATCGCCTCCGTCGACCCGTACGACATCGCCGCCGTCGCCGTCCGCGCCCTGCTCGACGCCGGGCACGAGGGGCGCGCCTACCCGCTCAGCGGCCCCGAGCGGCTGCTGCCCGCGCAGCGGGTGGCCGTCCTGGCCGACGTGCTCGGGCGCGAGCTGCGCTTCCACGCACTGACGGACGAGGAGGCCAGGGCCGACATGACCGGGCGGGTGCCGGAGGAGTACATCCGGGCGTTCTTCAGCTTCTACAGCGACGGGACGCTGGACGAGTCGCAGATCTATCCCACGGTGCAGGAGGTGACGGGGACGCCGCCCCGCACGTTCCGCCAGTGGGCCCTGGCCCATCGCACGGCCTTCACCACGAAGCCGGCCTCCACCGCGAAGCCGGCCTCCACCGCGAAGCCGACCTCCACTGCTGGCGCTGCCTCCGCCGCAGGGCAGGCCGCGTCCCAGCCTGCCGGGTGAGGGTCAGCGCAGCGTGGGAACGGTGCCGCCGTCGGCGTGCTCGACCGTGACGCCGGGCAGGTCGCCCGCCCAGCGGCGGGCGATCTCGGCGAGCCGGGCGGCCGGCGGCGGCGTGCGGCCCAGGCCGATGGCGTAGCGGGCCTGGTGGGGGCCGGTGTCGAACGGGCGCGGCCAGGCGTGCGCGTCCGGCACCCCGGCCTCCTCCAGAGCGCTGATCAGCTCCAGCATCCGCCCCCTCACCCGGCCGAGCAGCGCGTCCAGCTCCCCGGAGCACACGCTTACCACCGCCCAGGCCGCGTGCCTCCGGTGCAGGGGCGGCGGGGCCGTCAGCTCGGCGGCGCGCCCGTCCTCCACGAGCTCCCACGCCCGGTACAGCTCCTGGGCCAGCAACTCCAGGCCGCCGGGGGTGACCTGGCGGGCGCAGTTGCGCACGGGAGCGCTGGGCGTCAGCACCACGACGGGCGCGGGCTCCACGACGGTCACGTCAGGGGCGAGGCTGATCGGCTCCCGCCAGTCCCACGCGGCCCACGTACCGAAGAACCGGCTGAGCGGGTCGCCGTCGCCGCGCGCGGTCCGCACGGCCATGATCGTCCAGGCCAGGCCGGGCAGCCCACCGAACGGCGCACTGTCCAGCCCCCGGGCCCGCGCCCACGCCTTCACCTGCCTGGCCAGGCGAGCGAACGCAGCCTGGCCTCGCTGGGCCGCAGCCAGAACGGCATCCGCGCCCGCTGCTTGCACGACGGCATCCGCGCCCACCGCTTGCAGGACGGCGTCCGCGTCGCTCACCGCGCTCAAGGCGGTCGCCGCCGCCTCGCCCAGCTCGGACCGGCGGGCCACGGCCTGCTCGGGTGGCAGCGTGCCGGACGGCACCACGGTCAGGTCCACGTCGAGCCCGCCCGTACGCAGGCGCAGGCCCGGCACCCGGGCACCCACCACCCGCCGCAACCGGGACACCTCGGGCAGTGCCGCGCGCACCCGCGCCTCGACCTCGGCCAGGTCCGGCTCGCCGGGCAGCACGGCCACCAAGTCCAGGTCCGCGCCGGGCAGCCCGCAGCCCATGCGCCGCGACCCGACGACGTGCACCACCCCGGGCTCCAGCGCCTCCCCCAGCCGCCGCGTCACGTCCGGCGCGCCCGAGGTGTCCTCGACGGAAGCTTCCGGCTCACGGTTCTCATCCGCCGCGTCGGAGTTGTCGCCGGTGGTCTCCGGGTCGGGCAGCCAGTGCAGCTCGCCCGTGCCCAGCACGACCCGCGCCCGGGGACGCATCGGCTCGTCGGCCCGGCGCGACAGCAGCACCAGCTCCCCCACCTGCGCCGTCATCGCGTCCAGCCGGATCGGGTCCTCGGTGCGGCCGAGGGTCAGGTGCGGCGTGTAGCCCTCGGGCCGTCCCTTGCACCGGGGGAACCGCCGCCGCAACGCCTCGTACAGGCGTCCCCAGGGGGCCGGGTCGCCGGCGGCCGGGTCGAGCCAGGCGGTCACGTGATCGCGATGCCGGAACGTCCGCACGCCCTCCAGCCGGGCGGCGAACGGCCCCGCCTCGGCCGCCGCCGCGCTCAGCAACGGCGCCGCCGCCTCGAACTCCGACTCCGGCACGAACCCGAACAGCAGGTTGACGTGCGGCGGCCACCGGCGCACCTGCGGATCGTAGGCCCGGCGCACCTCCTGGACGGCCGGCCACAGCTCGGCGGGCGGCAGCCACGCCACCGCCGTCCGCGCGGTCGGCGGCACGTCGAGCACCCCACGGTCACGAACGTCTCCCGTGAGGTCGAGCACCGCCTCCACCGCGTAGTGGTCCGAGATGAACAGCCCGCCGGGATCCGGTTTGTCGCCGCGCAGCGCCGCCGAGACCACCTGCGGGCGGCCCCGCAGCAGGATGCGGTCCAGCCGCGCGGCCATCCCGGACAGGGACGCCAGGGCGGCGAGCGGGTTCACGGCCGGGTCGAACGTGGGCGTCCGGTCCGGCCCGTACGCCTCCGTCCACGCGTCCCGCAGCCCGAGTGCCGCCGCCGGGGTGTCGGTGCCGTCGTTGAAGTCGCCCGCCAGCACCACGTCGCCGTCCACGCCGGCCAGCCCCTCGGCGATCGCCGCCAGCTCGGCCCGCCGCCTGGCCGGCCCGTCGGCGGAATGGTCGCTGGTCAGGTGGGTGACGGCGACGACGAGCGGCCCGGTGGCGGTGTCCACCACGACGGCGGCCACCGCCTTGTGCGGGCTCAGCTCGTGCCGGGCCGCCTCCCGCACGGGCAGCCGGCTGAGCAGCAGCAGCCCGGCGTCGTCCACGTCCGTCCCGTACGGGTCGGTGCCCACCGTGTAGCGGTCGCGTACCCAGGGGGCGGCCAGCAGCATTGACAGCAGCGCGGGCTCGACCTCCTGCAGCGCGATCACGTCCGCGCCGGCCTCCTCCAGGGTCGCGAGCAGCATCGGGCGGCGGCGCGCGGTGTCGATGCGGTCACTGTCGTAGCGATCCCACAACGTGTTCCACGTCAGGACCCGTATGGGCTCATGCGGGGCGGACGCGTGCCCGGTGGCGACGGGACGCCGGCCAACCGCCGCGCGCCCGGCAGGCTCGTGCCCGATGGTGGCGGGGCGCCAGCCGTCGGCCGGGTCCCAGGTGTGCGGGGTCGAGGCGGTGAAGAACGGTGGGCGCAGTAGGAGGGCGTCCCGGACCCGGCCGGCCGCGCAGGCGTCGAGCCGGTCGAGCCCCGTCGCCCGGTCCCACACCAGCTCCCCGTCCGCCTCCACGAACAGCACCCGATGCCACGGAATGTCCCCTCCCGGGGTGAACGCGGGCAGCGCGACCCGCTTGGGGGCGGCGTCCCGCTGACCCACCCCCATGACGAACCGGGACGGATCAAACCTCGGGTCCCACCGGATCCGGTGGTAGATCTCCTCGCTGGTACGCATCATGCCTCCTGCCCGTGCAGGCCGCCGTCCGTGTCCTCGACGGTGCCGTGCGCCCCGACGTACCACGTGCGATGGGCCTGACCGGGATACGGCGGGACGAACCGGCGCCACTGCGCGGCCAGCACGTGCGCGGGCACCGGATGGGCGCGGCGGGCGTTGCGGCGGTGCAGCTCGTCCTCCTCCACCAGCACGACCGCGTGCGTCGTCAGCGCGTCGCGGCGGCGCGCCACCTGGTGGACGAGGCCGCGCTGGTGCTGGTTGAGCGAGGTGGCGTCCCACACGACGGTGCCGCCGGCCGCGAGGGCGGCGTCGAGCCGGTGCAGGGCCTCGCCGAGCACCTCCTGGTTGGCCCGCTGGTCGGCTCGGGAGCCGCGGGCGTCGCGCAGGTCGTCCAGCGACACGTACGCGTCGATCCCCTCCAGCCCGGCCGCGAACGTGCTCTTCCCGCTGCCCGACGGCCCGACGAGGTGCACCAGCCGGGGGAACCGCCCCGATCGCCACCGCCACGTCGCCGCCACGGCCTCCTCGGCCGTGCTCAGCCTGCCCTCGGCCCAGGCGTCGCGTGCCTCCGCCCAGCACCGGTCGGCCGCCACCGCGTCGAGCCCGGCCAGCGCCGCACGCAGCCCGTCGCGCAGCGGCCCCACCGGATCCGGCCCGAGCAGCCGGGCCTCCTCGGCATGGAGCGCCGACCATTCAACCTGCTCCCGCGCCTCACCGCCGACCTCCTCCACCGCTACGGACGCCGCGCCGACCGGCCCGCCCACCGGCACGGACGCCGCCACCGCGTGCAGCACCCCCAGGTCGGCGGCCGGCGCCATCCGCCGTAACCCCGCCTGCCGCTCCTCGTCCGGGAACGGCCGCCGCAACCCGCCGTGCAGCCCCACCAGGTCCGCCACCCGCCGCGCCGAAGCCATGCCCAGCGGCCGAGCCAGCCGCGCCGCCACCCAGGCCCGCGGCCGGTCGTGCAGCAGGGCCGCCAGCACCCCGGCCAGCCGCGCGTCCCCCCACCGCCCGATCACGTCCAGCCGCGCCGCCACCTCAGCCGCCACTTCACCCCGCACGTCGGCCGCCATCTCAGCCGGAAGGCCGAGTGCCCCCAGCAGCGCACCGGCATCCGGAGCCGCCCCGGACCGCACCGCCCACAGCGCCGCCCCGGCGCCGAGCCCGTTCGGCACCACCGCGGCGTGCATCCAGTGCGTGTCCGTGCGCACGTGCTCCCGCCGCACCCACTTGGCCACCCGCCCCGCGAACTCCTCCCGCCCGAACCCTTCAGCGGTCCGCACGACGTACCCTTCCTGCCGTTCCGGGTCGATTCGCAGGCCCCGCAGCGCCCGCTCGTCGAAGACGCCCCGCCACAACACCGGCGGCACGGGGATCCCGAGCCCGCGCAGGAAGGCGACGGTCCGGTCCCAGTCGAGGCAGCGGTCGCCCGCCCACACGGAGAACCCGTAGAACCAGCCGTCCAGCTCGTGGTAGGCGAGGGAGTGACGGGCGTACACGTTCTCGCCGCACACCCGCCACCCTTGGGGGATCCGCCCGCCGACCCGCCCTTGCAGGCCCTTCACCCAGGCCCGGGACGGGTGGTGGCCGGAGTCGAGCGACCGGGCGTGCAGCCCGTCCGGGTAGAGGGTGGTGTTCTCGCCGTCGAGCTTCTCGGTGACGACGACCTCGCGCCCGCGCAATCCGGACAGGTCGCCCGCGCGGACGTCGTCGGGGGTCACGCCCGGCGACCAGGGCAGGTGCGGGGTGCGCGGATAGTGCACGCGCATGATCCCTCCCCCGTCCGGCCGGAGATCACTGTACAAGCGGCGTGTCGGGCCCCTCCAGCCAATTAACGGTCAGGTGAGCTTGGCGGCCACGGCGTCGAGGACCCATTCCAGGCCGGTGGCGAAGGTGGTCTCCGCGTCGAGTTCCGTGCCGTCGCGCACGAGCTTGGCCAGCGCCGGGAAGCGTCCGGTGGCCAGCATGCGCGAAACGTGCGGCCCGTGCGCGCGCTGCCAGTCGCGCTCGGACAGGCCGGTGGCCCGCTCGGCGCGCAGGCTCGCGATCTCGCGCCTGATCGCGCCGGTGAGGTAGGCGCTGACGGTCTCGACGGCGCGCATGACGGTGTCGAGGTCGGCGACGCCGTCGAGGGCGGACAGCATGGCCTCGGTCACGGCGAGGGCGTTGGGGCCCAGGGTGGGCCGGCCGCCGAGCAGGTCGGCCAGCCACTGGTGGCGCAGGCTGGCCTGCCGGGTGCGGTGGGCGTGGCCGCGCAGCGCCTCCCGCCAGTCGCGGGCGGGCTCCTCGGGCAGGATCTCGCCGTAGACCTCGTCGAGCATGAGGTCGAACAGCTCTTCCTTGGTGGCGATGTACCCGTACAGGCGCATCGGGCCGGCGTCGAGCCGGGCGGCGACCTTGCGCAGCGATACCGCCTCCAGGCCGCCCTCGTCGGCCAGCGCGACGGCGGCGGCCACGATGCGCTCCCGGTCGAGCGGTACGGGGCGAGCGGGCGGTTCGGGCCGGTCCCACACAGTCATGCTTACATCGTACTGTTGCGATACACCGTAATCCGCCAATACAGTGTATCGACATGAGACAACGTATTGCCGTAGTCGGAGCCGGTCCCGCCGGTCTCACGTTCGCCCGCGTCCTGCACCGCCACGGCCACCCCGTCACCGTCCTCGAACGCGACCCGGCCCCCGACGCCCGCCCTCTGGGCGGCACGCTGGACCTGCACGTGAGGATGGGCCAGCGCGCGCTGGACAAGGCGGGGCTGCTGACCGAGTTCGAGGCGCTGGCCCGTCCCGAGGGGGAGGCGATGCGCATCCTGGACGTGCACGGGTCCGTCCTGCGCGACTGGCAGCCCCGTCCGGGCGACCCGGGCCACCCCGAGATCGACCGCGGTCAGCTCCGCGACCTGCTGCTCGGCCCCCTGGAGGTCCAGTGGGGGCGGGGCGTCACAGAGGTGGTGCCGGGCGGCGCGGGCGGCGCGCTGGTCCGGTTCGCGGACGGGCGGCAGGAGGCGTTCGACCTGGTGGTCGGTGCGGACGGCGCCTGGTCCCGGGTCCGCCCGGCCCTGTCGCCCGCGACGCCGTACTACACCGGCGTCACCTACGTCGAGACGTCCCTGGACGACATCGACCACCGCCACCCCGACCTCGCCCGCCTGGTGGGCGACGGCTCCATGGCCGCGTACGGGGCCAACCGCGCCCTGGTCGCCCAGCGCAACAGCGGCGGCCACGTCAAGGTGTACGCCCAGTTCCGCGCGCCCCTGGACTGGCACGAGAACCCGCCCCCGCCCCTGGGCCCGGCCACCGCCGTGGACCTGGACGACGCGGAGGCGGTGCGCTCGGCCATGCTGGCGCTGTTCGACGGCTGGGCCGAACCCCTCCTCGACCTCCTCCGCCACGGCACCGCCTTCTTCCACCGCCCCCTGCACGTCCTGCCCGCGCCCCACACCTGGCCGCACGTGCCGGGGGTGACGCTCCTGGGCGACGCCGCCCATCTGATGCCGCCGCTGGGGGTGGGCGCGAACCTCGCGATGCTGGAGGGCGCCGAGCTCGCCGAGGCCGTGGCCGCCGCCGCCCCGGGCGCGCTGGACGAGGCCGTGCGCGCCTTCGAGGAGCAGATGCAGGCCCGGGCCGGCAAGTGGGCGGAGATGACGATGGCCGGTCTGGACCGCCTCGTCAGCCCCGACCCCGCCGACGCCCTCGCCCTCTTCGACGAGCTGCAGCCCTCCTGACGCGCATGCCCCAGCCCGCGTTGCTGTCCAGCGCGTGGCCGGAGAGCGTTACTCCGACGCCATCCGCTGCTCAGCGTGCGTGCCTGCCACGGCGGTCACCAGCGAACGGGAAGCGCGGTCAGGCCGCCGGTCAGCACGTTCGCGTTGAAGGTCAGCTCGCCGATCGCGCAGCCCAGCTCCAGGCCCGGGAAGCGGGCGGCGAGCTGGGAGAAGACCACCTGGAGCTCGATGCGGGCCAGGGGCGCGCCGATGCAGTAGCGGGCGCCGTGGCCGAAGCTCAGGTGCGGGACGGCGGCGCGGACGACGTCGAAGCGGTCGGGGTCGTCGAAGACGGCGGCGTCGTGGTTGGCCGCGCCGACGTCCAGCAGCACCAGGTCGCCGGCGCGCACCCGTACGCCCGCGATCTCCAGATCCTCCCGGGCGTAGCGCGGGATGCCGCCCCCGCCGGAGCCCGGCGCGCGCAGGATCTCCTCCACCGCCGCCTCGACCAGCGACGGATCCTTCACCAGCGCCTGCCACTGCTCGGGGTGGGCCAGCAGCCACAGCGCGCCCTCGTCGATGGCGGCGACCGTGGTCTCGTGCCCGGCGAACAGCAGGAACATGCCCATCGCGGCCGCCTCGTCGTCGCCGACCCCGTCGGTGGCGGCCAGCCGGGAGATCACGTCCGTGCCGCCTTCGGCCCTTTTGCGCGCCACGAGCTGCTGGCCGTACCGAAAGAGCTCGGTCAGGCCCTGCTCGGAGCGGGCCCGGTCGGTGATGTCGCCGGCGGCCTGGGTCCAGGCCCGGAACCGGGCGCGGTCCTCGTACGGCACGCCGAGCAGCTCGCAGATGACCGCGATGGGCAGCGGCAGCGCGAGGGCGGCGTGCAGGTCGGCGGGCGGCCCGGCGGCGGCCAGGTCGTCCAGCAGGCCGGCGGTGAGCGTCTCGACGCGGGCGCGCAGCGCGCGCATCCGCTTCGGCGAGAAGTGCGGCTGCAGCAGGGAACGCATGCGCCGGTGGTCGGCCTGCTCGGTGTCGAAGTCGCCCATCGGGCCGCCGAACATCGCCGACTCCCCCGTCCTGGACGCTTTGTCCGGCTCGCGGTGGGCGCGGCCGAGCCGGTCGTCGTCGAGCAGGGCGCGCACCTCCTCATATCCGGTCACCTGCCAGCCGGGATGGCCGACGGCGGTGCGGATGGCGTGGATCGGGCCGCGGGCCTGGAGCTCGCGCAGCAGCGGCGCGGGCCGCATCGGGTCGGGCTGCTCGTACGGCAGCTGGACGGGGGCGTGCGACATTGGCCCTCCAAGATGTATACTCTGATGTATAAAAAACTACATGTATACTTTGCCTTCTACAAGTGGAGGGCTGAATGAGCAACCCCGAGGCCGCCGCGCCCCCGCCGGTGCGGCGGCTGCGCCGCGCGGAGCGGCGCGAGCAGATCCTCGACGCGGCCACCCGCGCCTTCGCCCGCGCCGGTTACACCGCCACCGGCCTCGACGACATCGCCGCCGAGGCCGAGCTGACCCGCGCCATGCTGTACCGGCACTTCGACTCCAAGGCCGACCTGTACCGGGCGGTGCTCGACCGCGCCTGCGCCCGCCTGACCGAGGCCACCGGCGCCGACGACTTCGGCGACGACGCCATCCCCGCCCTGCTGCGCGCCGCCGCCGCCGACCCCGACGGGTTCCGGCTGCTGTTCCGCTACGCCGCCCGCGAGCCCGACTTCCGCGACCTGATCGACTCCATCACCGCCGCCTCCCGCGAGGTCGGCCGCCGCAACCTGGCCCGCGTCATCCCGGAAGGGCCTTGGCTCGACTGGGCCGCCGACCTGATCCCCGGCTTCACCCTCGACGCCGTCATCGCCTGGCTGGACGCCGGCCGGCCCGACCCCGAGCACGCCGCCGACCGCATCAGCCAGGCCGTGCACGGCATCATGGCCGCCGCCCACCCTCCCACGGCCGGGCGGTGACCGATGGACGCTCGTTTCCTCGGCATCGCCGACCTGACCGAAGTGCCGTCCGTGGCGGTCGTGGTCGACGTCATGCGCGCCTTCACCGTGGCCGCCTGGGCCTTCGCCCGAGGGGCGGAGAGGATCGTCCTCGCCGAGTCGCTGGACGCGGCCCTCGCCCTCAAGGCCCGCCACCCGGACTGGGTGGCGCTCAAGGACGGGCCGCCCGCCCCCGGCTTCGACGCCGTCAACTCCCCTGGCCTGCTGCGCTCTCTCGACCTCGGCGGACGGACCGTCGTGCAGAAGACCACCGCGGGAACGGTGGGCGCCCTCGCCGTCAAGGAGTCACCGCTGGTGCTGTGCGCCTCCTTCGTGGTGGCGGAGGCCACGGCGCGGGTCCTGCGGGCGCGCGGGAGCGACAGCGTCACGTACGTGGTCACCGGCGAAGGCGGTCGGGCCGACGAAGACCTGGCCTGCGCCCAGTACATCGCCCGCAGGACCACCGACGCCGGGACGGACGCCGCCGCGTTCGTCCGCCGCGCCGCCGGGTCGCGGGCCGCGTTCGAGCTGGCGGAGGGGATACGTCAGGGGGTCCATCCCGATGACGTCGCGCTCTGCCTGGAGGTCGACCGGTTCCCCTTCGCCATGGTGGCGGCCCCGGAAGGCTCGCTCATGGTCCTGCGCCCGCTCCGCTGAGCCTCTTTCGTGATTGACCGGCCTTCACTACTCGTGTTTGAGTAGTCGGGTGAGTGACGCGCGGCTGTTCGTGCTCGGCGCCCTGCTGGCCGGCCCCATGCACGGCCACCAGATTCGCAGGCAGGCCCAGCTCGACCGCACCGAGCTGTGGACCGACATCAAGGTCGGCTCCCTGTACGGGGCGCTGCACCGGCTGGTCGCCGAGGGCGCGATCGAGGTCGTCCGCACCGAGCAGGGGGCGGGCCCGGCGCGGACGGTGTACGCGCTCACCCCGGCCGGGCACGAGGAGTTCATCGCGCTGCGCGACCGAACCTTGCGCGAGGTCCGGCTGCGGCCCGACCCGGTGGACCTCGCGCTGCACTACGCCGACGACCTCACCGAACAGGACCTGCGGGCGCTGATCGGCGCCCGCCGTGACGCGCTGGTCGCCCGGCTGACGGCCTGGCTGCACCAGCGCGAGCAGGCCGAGCCGTACCTGCGCGGGCTGGAGCCGATGACCTTCGACCACACGACGGCACGGCTGCGGGCGGAGATCGCCTGGCACGAGAGCCTGCTGGAGCGGCTCCCGGGCCTGCTCGCCGCGAACGGTCGTGCCCGGCCACCGGCGACGGAAGGCGTTCACGGCGGAGCACCGAGGACGGAAGCCGCTCACGACCGCGGCCAAGCACCGAGGACGGAAGCCGCTCACGACCGCGGCCAAGCACCGAGGACGGAAGCCGCTCACGACCGCAGCCAAGCACTCACGACGGAAACCTTTCACGACCGCGACCAAGCGCCCACGACAGAAGCCCCGAACGACCCCGATCCCGCACCGACAGCGGAAGGACGGCAAGGATGATCCTGGTGACCGGAGCGACCGGCTTAGTGGGCCGGCGCCTCATCTCCCTGTTACGCGCGGACGGCGCCCAGGTGCGCGCGCTCAGCCGCCGTCCCGACACCGCGAACCTCCCGCCCGGCGTGCAGGTGATCGCCGGCGAGCCCACCTCGGCGGCGGCATTGGACGGCGTGGAGGCGGTGTACCTGTTCTCCGCCGCCCGGACGGCCGACGGCTTCGCCGCAGCCGCCGCACGTTCCGGAGTCAAGCGCGTCGTGGTGGTCTCCGGCCTCGACGACGACCCCGAACGCGTGGAGCGGCCACTCACCGACGTCGGCCTGGAATGGACCCACCTGCGCCCCAACGCCTACGCCGCCAACGCGCTGCGCCACTGGGGCGACATGATCCGATATCAGGGCACGGTCCGCGCCCCGTACCCGGACGCGGCGACCGCCCCCATCCACGAGGCCGACCTCGCCGCCGTCGCCGCGCTCGCGCTCAAGGGCGGACACGCGGGCCGGCGCCACGCCCTCACCGGGCCGCAGTCGCTGACCTTCCGCGAGCAGGTCGCCATCCTCGCCCGCACGCTGGGCCGCGAGATCACCTTCATCGAGGAGACCGCCGGCCAGGCCCGCGAGCGCCTGGCCCGCCACGGCGTGCCCGCCCCCGTCATCGACGAGCTGCTGACCCTGTGGGCCGCCACCGACGGCGTGCCCGCCACCGTGTCGCCCACGGTCGAGCAGCTCACCGGCCTGCCCGCCCGCAGCTTCGCGCAGTGGGCCGCCGAGCACGCCGACGACTTCCGCTGAGCGCCGTTCATCATGCTGCGCCACCGCATCTTCGCCTGGCACCGGGAGCTGCAGGACGTCCACCACCGCCTGGAAAAGGCGCTGGAGGACGCCCGCGGCGCCATCCGCTCCGGCCGACGCGCCCACAGCCTCAAACCGGAGCTTCGGGAGCTCCGCGACTTCTGCTACACCTTCTGCTCCGCCCTGGGCAGCCACCACCGCAGCGAGGACAGCGACTTCTTCCCCGCCTTGCTCCAGCAGCTGCCCGAGCTGGAGCCCACGATCGCCCGCCTGAGCCGCGAACACGAACTCCTCGCCCGCCTCCTGACCGACTTCCAGCTGAGCCTCGACGACCCGCGGACCTCGCCGCACCAGCTCTTCCTGCAGATCAACGACATCAAGGCCGCGATGAAGGCTCATTTCGGCTTCGAGGAAGGCTCCCTGAACCAAGCACTTCGCACGCTCGACGCACCGGAAAGCGACAGGAACCGCATGTTCGGCGACATCTGACCGGCGGCGCTCCTCACCGCTTCCGGACGGCGACCGGTTCGGCGGAGAGCCTGACCTCGACGCTGATGCGCGGATTGCCCAGATCCGGGAGCTGCAGCCCGCGCGTGAACTCCCCGGCATCGTCCGGCATCACCTTCGGCTGAACTGTCACCTTGACCTGGCCGGTCTCCTCATCCGGGTGCGCCATCATGGTGGCCACCTCAGGACGGGACCGGAGCCAGGAGACGACCGTGTCCTGGGCCTGCCGGAGCTCCGCGGCCGAGAATCCCTTGCGGCCGACCAGCTCGGCGTAGGGAATGCCGTCGATCACCACGTCCGGGTCGGTCGCCGCGGGGTCGTACCCCTCGAAGTCCGTCGGCCTGGGCGAGGAGGTGGCGGCCATCCGGGCCGCGTACCGCTTGACGACCTCCTCCAGGGGCCGGCCCGACGCCGCCGCCTCCCGCTCGAGCCGCTCCAGGGTGGGCCGACGCGCCTGGGGCTGATCGGCCCGCCGCAACACGATCGTCTCGGTCCCGGCCGCTGTGGGCACCGGGCCGGCACCGGACGGGCCGCAGGCGCACAACGACGCGAGCACCGCGATGACGGCCAGACGCGATCTCTTCACATCCATGGGACGTGCCGCCGGCGTGGAGGGTTCATCCAGCCACCCCGTCCAGCAGGGGCGAAGCTCACATTGACATTGCTAGCTATTTCAGTCATGTTTGAAATAACTAGCTACTAAGCGCGGAGCAAGACATGGAACACGTGACCTTCAACAGCCTCGGCACCCGCTGCGCCGGCGACCTTTACCTCCCCGAGACGAGCGACCCGGCCCCCGGGCTGGTGCTCGGGCACAGCGGGGTGATGGTCAAAGAGGCGCTGGCCTTCTTCGCGCCGTACTTCGTCGAAGCCGGCTTCGCGGTGCTGGCCATCGACTACCGCACGGTCGGCTCCAGCGAAGGCGAGCCGCGCGGCCTCGACCACCCGGAGCGGCAGGTGGAGGACTTCCGCAGCGCCGTGTCCTACCTGCAGTCCCGCCCCGAAGTGCAGCCGGAACGGATCGGGGTGTGGGGGGTGAGCATCGGCGGCTCGGTGGCGGCCCAGGCCGCCGTGCTCGACCGGCGCATCAAGTGCGTCGTCGTGCAGAGCCCCAGCGTGTGGAACGGATGGCGGTACCTGGAACGTCTCCTGGGCCGCGCCGGCGTCCATGAGCTGCGCGACCGGCTGCAGGAGGACTGGCAGCGGCGCTACGAAGGCGGGCAGAGCGCCCGCGTGCCGCACCTGACGCTGGAGGGCGACACCGTGAAGGACACTCCCGACATGTCGACCCGCCTGTTTCCGACGTACCGCAACGAGAAGACCCTCGACTCGGCCGAGCACCTGCTCACCTTCGCGCCGGAGAACCTCATCCACCGGCTCGCGCCGACGCCGCTGCTGATGATCGCCAACGGCGGCTGGGACCCGTACCACATGCTCGAGGAGGCGCAGAGCGCCTTCGCCAGGGCGGGCGAGCCCAAGCGGCTCGCGGTGCTGCCGTACGACGTGCTCGGCCTCTACACCGGCCCCGGCCTGGAGGAGGCGATGGCGCTCGCGATCGACTGGTTCGACCTCTACCTGCGCAGGACCCGGCTCGCGGACATCACCCCCGCACCCACCTACGAGTCGGTGGCCGCCATGACCGAGTGAACCGGCACCCGATCAACACCGGAGCACGCGACCATGAGCACGGAGGAAGAGCAGGACCGGCTGCCCTGCTGCGTGGAACGGGTGGGTGCTGCCGCTCATCATCGGACGGCTGCCGCCCATCACCGGACGCACCCTTCGGCCGGCTCATGACCTGCGATCCGGCCGAGCAGCCGCCGGCCAGATCGCGGACGTGATCCGGGCCGTGCTTCCTCACGGCCATCGGCCTGGTCGGCCGGGGGCGCGTCTCCTGGCCACCGCATGGAAGACGACGCCTGGCAGAAGGTCATCCAGCACAAGCTCGGAAGCGTCAGCCGCGTTCGGCGAGATCGCCGACGAAGGGCTCGACATCGCGAGCGGCGAAAGACACCGCACCGAACGCATCAAAGCCGCCCACCACTGTCTGACGTGGCTGCGGAACCTCGCGGCCCGTCATCCGCTACGCCGTTAAGGAACCCTCATGCACCGCTGGCAACCCAAGCTCGGGCTGATCCAGGAAACACTGCTGCTCACTCTCCACGCCAGAGCCCTGGACGCCCGGCAACCCCGCCCGATCCTCGGCGACACGCTCTCCGCCGACCTGGACAGCAGCATCGATTACGACTTCGGCAAGCTTAAGGTCAAGCCCAGCCTCGTCCTGACCACGGCACTGCGCGCCAAGAAGCTCGACGACGTCGTCCGCGCCTACGTCGCCGCTCACCCCGGCTGCGTGGTGCTCGACCTCGGCTGCGGCCTGGACACCAGGGTGTTCCGCTGTGCTCCCCCGCCCGGCGTCGACTGGTACGACATCGACTTCCCCGAAGTGGTGGACCTGCGATCGGAATGCCTGCCCGGCCGCTCCCATCTGGTCGGAGCCGACCTCACCCGTTCCGACTGGCTCACCGCCATCCCCGGTGACCGGCCGGCGATGATCGTCGCCGAGGGGCTGCTCCCCTTCATGCCCGGCGACTCCTTCCAGACGATGACCCGCGCGCTGGCCGCCCACTTCCCTTCGGGCGAGCTCGCGCTCAACGGCTACACCCGCTTCGCCGCCTGGGCCATGAAGTACCACCCGACCATCAAGGCGCTCGGCATCAAAGCCGCCCAGGGCTTCGACGACCCCCACGAACCGGAGTCCTGGGGCGCCGGCCTCGAACTGATCGAGGAGCAGATCCTCACCCGCGCCCCGGAAACCGCCCGCTTCCCGCAACCCCTGCGCGCGCTGACCCGTCTCACCGCCCGCAGCACGGCCCTGTCCCGGCAAGGGGCACGCATCCTCCGCTACCACTTCTGAGCCCGCGCGGGCGACGGTGGCGCCAAGCGTCGGGAAGGTACGCGAGCACGCCCACAATGAGATCGCACGTCATGTCTCGGCGCCCGTTTCCGTTCACCCACCCTCCGACGGCCACCCCGCCCGTCTCCGCACCCTCCACCGCCACACTGCTCGTCGGCCACCTCGCCAACCGGCCGACCGCGCACACCGCCACCAATCCCCGCCTCGACGTGCCTCTTCCCCGGCAGGTGGGCCGGAGAGCCGTTGCAGCCCGAGTGACTCGCCCAACAGATCCGCCACCACGCCATCGAACGCGACCACACCCTCTGGCTCAACTCCCCCGCCCGCCGAACCGCCCTCCGCCGGCACATCAGAGACAGCCCTGCCCCGCCATCGCCGACGCCCTCGGCTGTCCCCGTCACCACGGCCAAACCCACCACCGAGACCCAGAACCACCGACGACCGCTACGCCCCAGACGACCCCACAGCCACCGCCACCCAGGCCGCCCCGCCGAATGGGCGACGGTCGAAGATGCGAGCCCACCAGCCCCGAGGCTGGGGGGGCTATGGCAGCTCACCGTGCAGCCCCTGACGCCACCCCACGCCGCCGACCGCGCCTTCGCCACACCGCACTACGCCGAACGCGTCCTGCAACCTCCCACAAGATGGAAGGCATCTTCGCCGCGCCCCACATGCTCGAAGGCGCCTCTGCCGCGCCCACCCCCGAAGGCATCTTCGTCACGCCGCACTACCCCGAACGCATCTCGCAACCTCCCACGCCGCCGAAGGCACCTCCGCCGCGCCGCACTACGCCGAACGCATCTCCGCCGCCACCGCCCGCTCCCGCAACTGCGCCGCCTCCGCCCGCGCGGACTCCAGCTCCGCCCGTAGATCCTCCAGCCGGATCCGCTCCAGCCGCAGCTCCCCCTGCAACCGATCACGTTCCTTGACAGCCGCATCGGCCCGCGACTTCTCCCGCGAGACCGCCTTGCGCTCGCGCGCCACAGCCGCGGCCCCCTCCTCCTCGAGCGCCGCCACCTTCCCGACCAGCCGCTCCACCTCCTCAGCCGCCCGCGCCGCCTCCTTGAGCGCCACCGCACGGTCCCGCTCGGCCGCGGCGGCCGCCCGCTCGGCCTTGACCGCCCGCTCCACGGCCCGATCGCGCTCCTGCGCCGCCGCCTCCTCGCGCGCCTTGGCCCCGATCGCTTCCCGCTCGGCCTGCTCACGGGCCAGAACGGCCGCCGCCGTCTCTTCCCGGGCGCGCTCCGTCTCCTCCCGAGCCGAAGCCGCGTCCTCCTGCGCCTGTACGACCTCCGCCCGCGCCTCCTCCACCTGCCGGCCGGCCAGCTCGACCCGCTCGGCCAGCTCCTGAACGGCCTGATCCCTGGCCTGCTCGACCAGCTCGACCCGCCGGGCCGCCTCCTCGGCCCGCCGATCGGCCAGCTCGGCCCGCCGCTTGGCCTCCTCCGCCGCCTGCAACGCCTGCCGTTCGGTGCTCGCCGCCTCCCGCAACGCGGCCAGCGCCTGCTCACGCGCCCGCTCGGCATCCCCCAGCGCGGTCTCGCGCTCCTGCTCGGCCTCTTCGAGTCGCACCCGCATCTCGGCCGTCTGCCTGCGCGCGTGCTCGGTGGCCTCACGCGCGATCCGCACCTGCTCGAACGCCTGCTCCCGCTCCGTACGCGCGATCGCCACCCGCGTGTGCGCCTCGGCCTGCACAGCACTCAGCTTCGCCTCGACCCCGGCCGGGCTGAGCTCTTCCGCCAGCGCCCGCGCCAGCGGCTCGATGGCCGCCGCCAGCCCGCTCTCCATCCGGTCGTACAACTGCTCGGCCCTGGCCAGCGCCCCTTCCAGCCCGGGGGTGGCCCGCCGCAGCTCCCTCTCCCGCTTGGCCGCCGCCTGGCAGTCCTTCTCAGGACAGTACGCCTTGGGCCGCCCTCTCCCACGCCGCTGCTCAATCGGCGCCCCGCAATGCTGACAAGGCGTCACCACGCCACTCTCCACTGTCACGCCGCCAGTGTAGCATTTTCGATTTTCTAGAAAATAGAAATCAGAAAATCACTTCCGTTGCGTCACCCGAACCTCGCCTCAACTTGCGAGAAGGCAGAATTCCCGCAAGTAACCGGACACCGACGCAGATCGCCCCCGAGAACGCCGCCGTGGCATGACCCCCGGGCCAGGCTCCCGCTGGTGACGCGCAGCCTGGTTGACAGCGGAAACGCAGAGCCATGGCAGCGGACGACGTCCGCGCCGATAAGGCCTACTCCTCACGTGCGATCCGGCAGCACCCACGCGCACGAGCTATCCGCACCATCCCCAAGCCCTACGCGCACGACGGATCCACACCATCTCCGAGACTGCCGACCGGATCACCGCCCGACAGCGGCGGAGCACCCGCGGCGGCCGGTCTCCAAGCCTTCGACCCCGTCGACCACCGCGCTCGCTCAGCCGTTGCCCCGGCGGTTCCGGCGCCCAGCGCCACCCGTCAGGGAGCGGCTCGGGGGCATCGCCCGTTACCTCGACGGGCACCCGCCCGACGATCCCCTGCTCGATCCGCTCCACGCCGGCCTGCGCGGGCTGCCGCCCATACTCGTCCAGGCGGCGGGCGACGAGGGTCTGCCCGACGCGGCACGGCTGACCGGGCACGCGCGAGCCCAGGGCGTCGACGTGCGGCTGGAGATCTACCCGGTGGCGGCGCAGAGTTTCCAGCTGTACTGGTCGTTCCTGCCGGAGGCCGCCGACGCCATGACGCGGATCGACGACTTCGTCCACGTCGTGACCGCTCGCGCGGATGGGAGTTAAGTCCCAGGCCGGACGGGTGCCAGGGCGGTTCTCCGTCCATGATCACGCTCCTAGCGTTGCCATCGCACGGATTTCAGCTGCGAGCAGGAGGTGGTCGATCGTGAGCCAGGTGACCCGCCGCGGGTTCATGGGCGGGGCGGCGGCAGCGGGCGGGACGGCGGTGCTGGGCCTCGGCACGCCGTCAAACGCAAAACCGTCAGTAGCCAAGGAATTGGGGCCGGTCCGGATAGGTCCGGGTGATCCGCGTTACGCCGATCTCGTCGTGCGCCGGACGAACCTGCGGTTCACCCCCAGGCCGGAGTACTTCCACGTCGTCGGCTCGGCCGAGCAGGTGGAGCGGGCCGTGGAGGAGGCGGTCAAGGCCGGCAAGCGGGTCACCGTGCGCAGCGGCGGCCACTGCTACGAGAACTTCGTCGGCGACGGCGCGCAGGTCGTGATCGACCTGTGCGAGATGTCGGAGGTGTACTTCGACGACAAGCGAGGCGCGTTCGCGATCGAGGCGGGCGCGACGCTGATGCAGGTGTACCGGACGCTCTACCTGGGCTGGGGCGTGACGATTCCCGGAGGCCAGTGCGGCAGCGTGGCGGCCGGCGGCCACATCATGGGCGGCGGCTACGGCCAGCATTCGCGCCGGCTGGGCTCGGTGGTCGACTACCTGCACGCCGTCGAGGTCGTGGTGGTGGACCGCTCGGGACGGGCCCGGACGGTGGTCGCCACGAGGGACCCGTCCGATCCCGACCACGACCTGTGGTGGGCGCACACGGGCGGCGGAGGCGGCAACTTCGGCGTCGTGACGCGCTATTGGATGCGCGACCCGAAGGCCAAGGGCAAGGACCCCCGCACGCTGCTGCCCAAGCCGCCACCGGCGCTGCTGGTCTGCGCCCCGGCCTGGTCGTGGGGCGACATGACCAGGGAGTCCTTCACGGCCCTGCTGCGCAACCACGGCGAGTGGCACGAGCGCAACAGCGCCCCCGGCACGCCGTACGCGGGCCTCTGGAGCGCGCTGATCGTGCAGAGCCGCACCCCGGGGGCGGACCCCGGCGGCATGATCCTGCCGACCATGATGGACGCCTCCGTCCCGGACGCCGGCCGCCTGCTCACCGAGTACTTCGCGGCGCTGACCCGGGGAGTCACGGCGAAGGCGGTCATCCCCGAGGCGCAACGCCTGCCCTGGTACCACGCGATCAGCACGGAAGCGCTCAGCAGCGGCCAGGAGTCGGGCAGGTTCAAGGCCAAGTCCGCCCAGCTGCGCCGGCGGTTCACCGACCGGCAGATCGGGCTCGCCTACGACCGCCTCAGCGTGCCCGGCCCGGCCGGTTCGAACGGGGTGCTGCTGCTGGCGTCGTACGGCGGGCAGGTCAACACCGTGGCCCCCGGCGCCACCGCAGTGGCCGAGCGCGACTCGATACTCAAGGCCCTCTTCCTGGGCGGATGGACGGAAGGGGACGGCGCCGAGAGCATCGCCTGGGTACGCCGCCTCTACCGGGAGATGTACGCCGACACGGGCGGCGTACCGGTCCCGAACGGCGCCAACGGCGGCGCCTACATCAACTATCCCGACATCGATCTGGCCGACCCGGCGTGGAACACCTCCGGCGTGCCCTGGTCCACGCTCTACTACGGCGGCAACTACCCGCGGTTGCAGCGGGTGAAGGCCCGCTGGGACCCGCGCGGCGTGTTCCGGCACGCCCTGTCGGTCAGGCCGGACCGCTGATCAGGGCCCTGCGGGGTCCGGCCGTGCGTGGTTGAGGAAGGCCAGCACGGCCAGGACCCGGCGGTTGCTGTCGCCGCTGTCCTCCAGGCCGAGCTTGGCGAAGATGGCGGCGATGTGCTTGCTGACCGTGCCCTCGCTGATGTACAGCTGACCCGCGATGGCGGCGTTCGAGCGGCCCTGCGCCATGAGCTGGAGCACCTCGCGCTCGCGCGGGCTCAGCGACGCGGCCGGGTGCAGGGGGGAGGTGCCGCCGAGCAGCTTGGAGATCACCTCCGGGTCCATGGCGGTGCCGCCGGAGGCGACCCGGCGCAGCGCGTCGACGAAGTGGCTCGTGTCGAACACCCGGTCCTTGAGCAGGTAACCGAGCCCTCCGGCGCCGTCGGCCAGCAGCTCGCGGGCGTAGATCTGCTCGACGTACTGCGACAGGACCAGCACGGGGAAGCCGGGGCGGCGGGTGCGGGCCTCGATGGCGGCCCGCACCCCCTCGTCGGTGTAGCCGGGCGGCAGGCGTACGTCCACGATCGCGGCGTCCGGGCGGTGCCTGGCCAGGGCGTCGAGCAGCTCCGCGCCGGTGTCCACCGCGGCCACGATCTCGATGCCGTGGGCTCTCAGGAGGTGGGTGAGTCCTTCCCGGAGGAGGTAGACGTCCTCGGCGAGGACAACGCGCATGGAATCTCCAAGGTGACTACGGTCGGTCCGCCCGGCGGGCTGGACAGGGTCAGAACTCCGTCGAATCCGTCGAGGCGGCGCCGGATGCCGTGCAGGCCGCCCCCGTGCCGGGCCGCGGCGCCGCCCCGCCCGTCGTCGGCCACGGTGACCGTCAGCAGGCCGTACGCGTGGCGCAGCTCCACCACGACTTTGGACGCGGCGGCGTGCTTGGCGGCGTTGGTCAGCAGCTCGGACACGGCGAAGTAGACCGCGGCCTCGATCGGGGCGGCCACCCGGCCCGGCAGCCGCACCCGGACCTCGGCCTCCAGCGGGGCGTCCATCGCCAGGGTGCGCACGGCGTCGGCGAGCCCGCGGTCGGCGAGCACCGGCGGATGGATGCCGCGGACGAGCTCCCGCAGCTCGCCGAGTGCGGCCACCGACATGTCCTTGGCGCCGGCGATCATCGCCTTGGCCGCCTCCGGGTCCTGGTCAATGAGCCCTTCCGCGGCGCCCAGCGTCATCCCGACGGCCACCCAGCGGGCCTGCGCGCCGTCGTGCAGGTCGCGTTCGATCCGGCGCAGCTCGGCGGCCTGGGCGTCGCGGATCTGGGCGCGGCTGCTGGTCAGCGTGTCGACCCGGCTCGCCAGCAGCGCCGCCCTGGCCGGGCCGAGCAGCGAGCGGCTCAGCAGGGCGTGCCGGCGCAGCGCCGCCGGTGCGAGCGCCATGCCGACGGCGGCGGCGGCCAGGCCGGCCACCGGAGCGGGGACGCCCGACAACGCCGGCACGGCGGCGTGCAGCACGTCGCCGGGCGACCACGTCACGCCGGTGAGCAGGCCCAGCGCCGAGGTCCACACCCACAGCCAGCACAACCAGCCCAGCCCGCCGACGATCAGCGCGGCCGGCACGGCGAAGAGCACGGCGGCGACGGGCACCTCCAGGAACAACCACGCCAGATCCCGCCACGAAGCCTGATCGCGGATCATCCACCCGAACCGCCGCGCCCGCACGGCGGCTCCCCGCGTCCGGTAGACCGTGCCGACCGGCCCCCACCCCAGCCGGTACGACCCGTCAGGATCGGGGTCGGGCAGCGGCGGCTCGGGCAGGTACGGCTCGGCGATCCGCACGCCCGTCCACTCGCCGATCCGGGCCCGCCGCCAGGACACGAACCGGCGCGAGCCCAGCACCGTCTCGGGCCACAGCCGCACCGGCATCAGCCCGATCGTCACCGTCTGAGCCACGGCGAACACCGTCGCCACCATGGCCAGCACGACGCTCGCGCACACCCGCGCCCCGGCGGCGGCCCGCGCCCCGACGGCCCGCGCGACGCGGCCGGGCGCTTGGCGTGGCGGTGGCGCGAGCAGCACCCGGGTCCAGCGGGCGTGCAGGCGCAGCAGCCGAGGCCCGAGCGCCACGCCGAGCAGCACCGCCGCCGCCCCGGCCGGGCGGTGAAGCCACAAGGCCGCGAGCCCGCCGCCGGCCAGCGCCGGAGCGAGCCCCGCCAGCACGCCGCCGACCAGCGGGTTGAGCGTCATCCACGCCAGGTCGCGCGCGGTCGCAGGATCGCGGGCGACCCACCGCAGCCGCGCCAGGTAGGCGGGCAGGAACGCCGAGCGGAACAAGGTGTCGCCGTCGCGGTACCAGCCGTCGGGATCCCGCACGGGCGGCGGCGGGGCCGGGCGGTACGGCGCGGCGATCTCCACGCCGCCCCACCGGGCGGCCAGCCGCCGCGCCAGTGCCGGCAGACGGCGGCCCTGCTCGACGAAGAACGCCGGGGACGGCAGCCCCGCGTGCGCGCCCACGAAGGTCATGACCAGGAGCGGCGGCCCCAGCAGTGCCAGCCCGGCCAGCGCCAGGCAGCGCAGGGGCGCGCCCGCGTACCCGGCGAATGTGCCGTCCCGCCCCATCCTGCCTCGCCCCACCCTGCCCCTCCACGAGCCGCGTCCGACCCCTTGATTCTGCGTCGCCGACACTGCGTCGCCGACACTGCGTCGCCGACACTGCGTCGCCGACACTGCGTCGCCGAATCTGGCGGTCCGCACGATGAAAGCACGCCTGAGGGGGTGGCGGCATGGGTGCCAGCACCCATATGCCACCTCCGGTGGCGCCCAGGTCGCCTGCGTGGTGCGGGCACGCAGCTTCCGCGAGCGCGATGCGCTGCTGCTGGGCCAGCTGCCCGGTTTCGCCCGGCAGCTCGGCGGCCGGCCGTCGTACCAGCCGCCGCAGCACAATCGTCCGACGTGGCTGAGGTGGGACGATCGGGGGCCGGGGCGTCACGGCCTGAAGATCACGCGGGGAGGGGCGTGCCGTCCCGTCCGGGGTCGTCGGCATCCGGGATGCCGAACTCGGCGCGATCGGTGTCGATCAGGTCGCTGATCAGCGTCACGGTGGCGGCGGCCAGGCCCCGCAGCGCCGCATCGGGGATGGTCCGCTTCTTCACGAAGGCGGACTGGATCGTCCGGGCGAGCAGGTCGGCCCGCTGTTGCGGGCCGCCCGCGGGGGCGGTTCCTTCGGCTCGCAGGAAGCCCTCGAAGGTCGCCTGGTAGGCGTAGCCGATCTCATCGAGGTGCATGTCGTCGCGGAGCACGCCGTGCTCGGCGAGCAGCTGCAGGTAGGCGCGCGCCATGGCGCCGTGCCGGTCGTCGCGGTCGGGGGTGGTGGCCAGTTTGCCGAGCAGGTGGGGGTCGGCCAGGAGCAGCCCGTGCAGCAGGGGGCGGTTCGTGATGGCCAGGAAGTAGACGCGCGCGAAGTTGTGCAGCAGGCAGGCCGGCGGATCCTTCCGCAACGCCTGCCGCAGCTCGTCCATCGCGTGGAGCACCTCGCGCGCGAAGACCGCGCTGAACAGTTGCTCGCGGGTCTTCCAGTGCAGATAGACGGTGCCCTTGCCGATGCCCGCTCCGTCGGCGACATCGTCCATGGTCACCCGCCGGTAGCCGTGGCGTACCAGCAGGTCCGCCGCCACATCGAGGATCCGCGCGGCCCGTTCGGCGCGCTGCTGGGGGTCACGAAGTCGTTCGACGTTGGCGCTCACCCCGGAACGATATGACGAATTGCGAGATTCCGTCAACAACAACTTGTAGTTGACGAATTTTCAAATTTCGTCATATGGTCGCCACATCGAAGCAGCGACAAACAGGAGTGCTCCATGAACACCAAGACCGTGCTCGTCACCGGCGCCACCGGGAACCAGGGCGGCGCCACCGCCCGCCACCTGCTCGCCGACGGCTGGCATGTGCGCGCCCTCGTCCGCGACGACACCACGCCGGCGGCCGTCGCACTCGCGGGCGCCGGTGCCGAGCTCGTCCGCGGCGACCTGGACGACCGCGCCTCCATCGAGGCGGCAGCACGCGGCGCGTACGGCATCTACAGCGTCCAGTCCGCCAACCCCAACGAGATCGCTCAGGGCAGGAACGTCGCCGACGCCGCCAAGGCCGCGGGCGTGCGGCACCTGGTGTACTCCTCGGTCGGCGGCGTCGAGAGCCAGAACAGGTTCTACGTGGAGCACGGCTGGGGCGCCATCGACAAGTGGCAGATCGAGGAGCACATCCGCGACCTCGGCGTGCCCGCGACGATCCTGCGCCCGGCGGGGTTCATGGAGGACTTCACCAGTGCGGCCCGGTTCTTCCAGAACGGCTCGCTCAACGTCCCGTGGCGCGACGATTTGGTGATGCAGCTCATCGCCATCGAGGACACGGGGGCGTTCGCCGCGCTGGCCTTCGCCGAGCCGGACGTCTACCTGGGCAGGGCCCTGGAGATCACCGGCGACAGGCTGACGGCGCCGCAGATCGCCGAGGCGCTGAGCGCGGCGGCCGGCCGCGGGGTCCCGCACACCCGGGTTCCGCTCGAAGTCCTCTGGGAGCACGCCCCCGAGGTGGCGAAGGTCTTCACCTGGGCCGACGAGACCTACTACGACACCGACCTCGCACCCCTGCGCGAAGCGCACGCGGGCCTCATGGACTTCGCCACCTGGCTGAACCGATCGGGCAAAGCACGCCTGCTGGCACAGATGGAGCCCCTGCCGGCGTGACCGAGCACCGGGTTGCCTCCCCCGGCGGAGACAGAACCGATCTCGAGGGTGGTGTGTCAGGCCGGGGGGCGCGGGCTGAGGCCGTCCAGCAGGACGGTGAGGTAGGCGTCGAGGAGGCCGGGTGAGGAGGTCTCGGCGCGCGCGACGGCCAGGGCGGTCTGCCCGATCAGTGTCGTGATGACGGCGAGGTCGAGGTCGGTGCGGACGGCGCCGTCGCGGCGGGCGCCTTCGATCATGTCCTCCACGGCGGCGACCAGGCCGGCGCGCAGGCTGGTGGTGGCGGGCAGGTCCAGGCCGCCCAGGTGGTCGTTGATGGCGTGGTGCGCGGCCTGGAAGGCGATCAGTTCGCGCAGGAAGGTGCGCAGGGCCTCATGCGGCGCGACTTCGGCGAGCAGGTCGCGGGCGCGTTGCACGAGCGGTTCGAGCAGGCGGGAGACGGCGGCGTCCAGGAGGGCGTCCTTGCCGCCGAAGGCGCGCACGACGGTCGCGGCGCCCAGGCCCGCGCGGGCGGCGATCGCCTCGACGGTGAGGGACGCGCCCGGTTCGGCCAGCAGCGCGGTGGCCGCGTCGAGGGAGAGCCGGCGGTTGCGCACGGCATCGGCACGAGGACGGCGTCCAGCGGGCGTTGACAAGTGGAATGCTCCTTTCACATAATGAACTGGAATGCTCATTTCACTTAAGTCTAGCGGGGAGAACCGCCATGAACGAGCGCATCCTGATCTCCGGAGCCAGCATCGCCGGGCTGACCCTGGCCCACTGGCTGGCACGCCACGGTTTCCGGCCCACGGTGGTCGAGCGCGCCCCCGAGCTCCGCTTGGGCGGCAACGGCGTCGACGTGCGAGGCGACGCGGTCACGGTGGTCGAGCGGATGGGCCTCATGCCCCGGGTCCGCGAGCTGGCCACCGACGTGCGCGGCATGCAGTTCGTCGACGCCGCCGGCCGGGCCGTCGCCCGCATCCACACCCAGGACCCGGCCGCCCCCGAGATCATGCGCGGCGACCTGGTCGCCCTGCTGCGCGAGGTGACCGACGTGGACCTCATGCTCGGCGACTCCATCCGCGCCCTGGAACAGGACGACGACGGCGTGCACGTCACCTTCGAGCACTCCCCCGCCCGCCGCTTCGACCTGGTCGTCGGGGCCGACGGCATGCACTCCAACGTCCGGCGGATCGCCTTCGGGCCGGAGGAGAGGTTCATCGCGTTCAAGGACCACTACTTCGCCTTCGCCGACGCCGACGCCGCACTCGGGGACGACCGCTGGGTGACGATGTTCAACACCCCGGGCAAGATGGCCGGCATCTACCGGTCCGGGAACCACGCCCAGGCCAAGGCCTACTTCATGTTCCGCTCCGCTCCCCTGGACTACGATCACCGGGACATCGCCGAGCACAAGCGCCTGGTCAGCGAGGCGTTCGCCGGCGAGGCGGCCTGGCGGACCCGGCAGCTTCTCGACTCGGCCCTGGCCGACCCCGGCTTCTACTTCGACGCCCTGGGACAGGTACGGATGACCTCCTGGTCCGACGGACGCGTCGTGCTGCTCGGCGACGCCGCCTGGTGCGCCTCACCCGCCTCGGGCGCGGGCGCCGAACTCGCCCTGGTCGGGGCCTACCGCCTGGCGGGGGAGCTGGCCGCCGCGAACGGTGACCACCGGGTGGCCTTCCCCCGCTACGAGGCGGCGCACCGGCCCCTGGTGAACGACAAGCAGCAGATCGGCCCCAACGTCCGCCTCATGGTGCCCAAGACCGAAGGCGGCCGCTGCGTCCGCGACGTCGTGGCCCGCCTGCCGCTGATGAAGGCCATGGGCGCGGTGGAACGCCGCATCCAGGCCAGGAACGCCCGCCCCCTGCCCGACTTCACCAGGGCCGCCTGAAACGACCCGAAGGCAGCGGCGGGAGGCGCCGAAGCCGCATCGTCGGGGACGAAGCCCGGCCAGGGCAATCGCAGGCGCGCGGCCTCCGCGTCGGTGAATACTCGGTGCCAACGCGCCTGACCGCCCAGGTCAGATCTGTGCTCGGCATCGGCAGCCGTTCCGCCGCACGCGCGGGCGCTCTGCGAGAGCCGTACGTGCGCCGCGGCGGCGATGCCACCACCACATGCCCGCCGCGGCAGCGATCAGCGGGCCGCCTGCGGCCCGCTCCAGGCGGGCGCGGCTGCGGCGACGTCCATGCCGAAGGCGTCAGGCGGTCAGGCCTGCGCTGATCAGCCAGATGTGTTCGCAGGTCGCCGATACCTGGTGCAGCTTCTCGAGGGACTCTTGCGAGGCGTGGTAGAAGGTCCGCTCGATCATCCAGCACAGGGCGGCCGCCATCGCTGAGGCTTGTTCTGGTTCGTTGCCCGCCTGAACGCCGGCTCGCTCCAGGACGGCGGTGATGGCCGTGATGAACAACTCAGCTGTCCGGCTCCAGAGCTCACCGATCTCCGGCACCGTCAACGACAGGTCGATCGCCGTGCGAAAGACCGGACCGTGCTCGTTCCACAGCTCGACCGTGCGCCGCATGGCCGCCGCGATGGCCTGGCGCGGCTCCTCGGCCTGCGCGGTGGCCCTGGACCGCTCCCACAGGTGCTCGACGGTCCGGGCCACGAGTGCCGCGACCACTTCCTGCTTGGAGCCGAAGTAGAAGTACAGGGCGCCGCGCGTGATGCCGGCGCCCTCGGCGATGTCGCCGACGGTCATGGCGTCGTAGCCCTTGTGCGCCAGCAGGGCTTCGCAGGTGTCCAGAATGGCCCGCTCCCGGACATCGCCCTTGCGTTCGGTGGCGCGCCGGCTCCGCGCGGAGTGGTGGCCCGGCATCAGAGCTGCGCACCCTCGGCGAAGTCGGTCGTGCGGGAAAGTGCCTCCCATGCGCGGATGTCCTCATCCACGGCCGCGCGGGCGGCGGTGACCAGTCGCAGCGCGTCCGAGCCCAGGACGAGATGGGCCGGCGGCCGGCCGACCGACGCGATATGCACGACGGCCTCCCCGGCCTTGACCGGATTGCCCAACTGGTTCCCGCTGGCCTTCTGCCGCGCTGCGCGGAGGGGATTGAACAGCTCGTCGTAGTCGTCGATGGCCCGCGCGGCGCGTGTCATGGACCGGCCGGCCCAGTCGGTACGGAAGGAGCCGGGCTCGATCGCCGTGACGTGGATCCCGAACTGCGCGACCTCCTTGCCCAATGCCTCGAGGATCCCTTCCAGGGCGAACTTGCTGCCGCAGTAGGCGGACATGCCGGGCACCGCCATCAGCCCGCCCATGGAGGTGACGGCCATCAGGTGCCCGCGGCGGCGCCGGCGCATGTGAGGCAGTGCCGCCTGCAGGGTGGCCACCGTCCCGAACACGTTGACCTCGAACTGCCGCCGCACCTCGGCCAGCGGGGTTTCCTCGAAGATGCCCTCCAGGCCGTAGCCGGCGTTGGCGACGACGACGTCCAGAGGGCCGACGCTCCGCTCCACCTCCGCGACCACGCCCGAGACGGCGTCGTCGTCCGTCACGTCCAGGATGCGGCCGTGAGCGTACCCCCCGGGCTGGAGCCCCTCGAAGGCCCGCAGGTCCTCCTCGGAGCGGACCGTGCCGACGACGGTGTGCCCGGCGGCCAGGGCAGCTTGGGCGAACGCGCGTCCCAGGCCCGAGCTGACGCCGGTGATGAGCCAGTTCTGCTTCTGCATGGTTCTCCAGAGAAGACTCGCCAGGAGCTGGACCGCTCCTTCACCACAAATTCTACACGACGTCGATTTTTCTCATCGTCGCGTAGATTATGGGGGTGCTGCATGGCGTCGTCGGGAAGCCTCCTGCCTCAGCCGCGGCCAGCCCGGCCGGGGCCGGCATGGTGCAGCATTCGACACGCCCACGCGGACCCGCGCACCCGACCGATCACCTGGACTCTCCACCAAGCGCAGGTCCAGATGCTTGCCACCCGACACCGAGCCGCGGAACCCCCACGGGGCGGGGGCTGGGTGATCGCCCTCGTCAGCGACATGACTGTCCCCTTGGACAAGAACCAAGCCGTGGCGATCGCCGGGCGGCGACGGCGCCGCCGCATCCCTCAGGCGAGCCCGCACCCACCGGCTACTGGCTGTCCACCCTGCCGGCGGCATCCGGCCGCGGACCTGGCCCCCCGGCCAAGATCCGCCGGCGCATCGAGCACGACTACCGCGAGCTCAAGACCGGCCTGGGGCTGACCCACACCCATTCTCCAGAAGTTGGCCGCCACCTGGAACGGACGCTGCCCCACCTGCTGGCCGCCCCCGCGATTGTCGTGTGGCTTGATCTTTGTCAAGATCGGCGTATGTCCGCCGTACCGGCAGGCACGCATGGAGCAACCGGCGTGGGTCAAGTGGCACCTCCCCCAGGAGTCCCTGTGAGCTGCACGCGGTCCTGTCGGTCTCTCCCCTGGGCTGCAGGCGCCGTTCTGGTGGACGGATGCGGGTCCGCGCCCATCACCGGCCACGCCGCCGGCGCGCCGTTCGAGGTGGCGGTGTCCCGGACGGTGCGCGTCGTTGCGAGGGCCGCTCGCCCGCCCTGTCATGAGCAGGCGGGGCCGGCAGCGTGAGTGACGACACGATCGTACGGTGGGAGAACGGTGAGCCTCCCGGCTGCCTGAGCATGCCCTGCGGATGCCTGCCGTTCGGCATCATGCTCATCACGGCGCTGCACTCCTTCTTCTCGGTGCCGCTGTACCCGCACGGCCAGATCATCTTCGCGTCGATGGTCGCTCTCGGCATCGTGCTCGGCCTGCTGATCGACCGTTACACGGTCACAGGCATGGACTTCACCCGGCACGAGATGCGCTTGGTGAGCAAAACCGCCGTCCGGACGGTGGAGGCGGCGAACCTGTGGTCGGTGACGGTGACGCATTCCGGCCACACCGATGCGGGCTACACCCGGACGTCGCTGGAGGTGGTCTGGCGCGACGGGCGTGAGACCGTCCTCGGTGCCCACGACCCGGACCTGGCGGCCTCGCTCCGCCGGCTGCTCCCGCCACGCGTCAACGTCCAGGACATATGGAACAAGCTGGAAAACCCTCCACCCGATGCGTGAACGACGACCAGGCACCGCACCGTCGCCCCGCGTCCCGATGACGAAGCGTTCGCGGCAGAGCTGCGTGGCGGGCAGATGCCCGGCCACCCCACCGGGACAGCGGCCCGCAGATGATCTCCCCGGCCACGCGGGCCGGTCAGGAGCGGACGACAGCGCCATCCGCCCCTGACCGCCGCTACCGGAACCGGCGCGCGTTGAACGGGGCCAGCATGGGGTGCGCCCGGCCCGTGCCGATCTCGTACGCCAGCAGCTCACCCGCGATCAACGCGAGCGTGGCGCCGCTGTGGGTGAAGGCGGCCCACAGGCCGCCGACCTCGTCGATCCGGCCGAGCACCGGGTCACCGTCGCCGGGGATCGGCTTGGGCCCCATCGCCAGGCGCTCCGGCTCCAGCCGCGGGTTGCCGGCCAGCAGCCGGGAGGCCGCCGCCAGCAGCTCCGCCACGACCTCCTCGGAGATGGCGAAGCCTCCGCCGGCGCTCGGGCGGATGCTCGCCGTGGTCCAGTCCGAGTCGACCGCGAGGGCGCCGTTCGGAGCCGGCCGGACCGCGGCCCGGGGCGTGTTGAGCACCGCGCGCAGCGGCGTGTCGACCGGCCTGGTCGTCACCAGCAGGGAGATCGGCGTCTGGTCCGGGATGGCGACGCCAAGCTCGGCGGCCATCGCCGGCACCGCCGGGCCGGTGGCCAGCACCACCGTGTCGGCGGCGTACGATTCCCCCGCAGCGGTGCGGACGCCGGACACCGACCCGCCCGCGGTCTCGACCCGGGCCGATCCCGCGTTGGTCACCAGGCGGCCGCCGTGCTCGACGAACTCCTTGACCAGGTGCTGGGCCAGATGGGGCAGGTCCACCCAGCCTTCGCCCGGGTTCCAGATGGCGCCGGCCGGCGAGATGGCCGCCGGGTCGATGCCGGGCGTGTAGTCGGCCACCCGGCCCGCGTCGATCAGGTGGCTGTCGTAGCCGTGCGCCAGCTCGTACTCGTGGATGCGGTGCAGGTCGTCGGCGTTCTCCGGCGCCTGCCAGGTCAGGCCGCCGTCGAAGCGCAACCAGCGCAGGCCCGGGTGCTGGGCCGCCAGGGTCCGGTAGCGGTCGATCCCGGCCATCCGCAACCGGTGGTACTCCTCGCCGCGCACGCCCGCGGAGTTGAGCCACGACAGCGAACGGCCGGAGGCGTTGCTGGTCAGCTCCCCCTCGGTGATCAATGTGACGTCGGCGCCGGCCCGGGCGAGGTGGCGGGCGGTGGAGACCCCGATGATGCCGCCGCCGACGACGACGGTCCGGGGCTGGGTGCTGCTCATGAAAGTCCTTTCGTAAGCCACCGGAGTCAGTGACCGCGACGGATGTCGGTGGTGGCGTAGATGTGCTCGATCAGCTCGATGACCGCCAGCGCGTCACCGGCGGCGACCGGGGGCGCGCCACCCCCGTTCAGGGCGACGGCCAGCTCGTCGTAGAAGTCCGGGTAGCCGCCCGGCTCCGTCGGCACCGGGGTCTGTCCGTCCCGTCCGCCCAGCCGCCCCCAGCGCTCCTCAGGCTCCCGGCCGTAGGCCGCGTCGCCAGGACCGAGGCCGGCGGCCAGCTGCTGCTCCTGGCAGTCGAGCCCCCATTTGACGAAGCCCGCCGCCGATCCGGCGATCGTGAACCGGGGCCGCTCGAGCGGGGCCAGCGAGCTCATCGCGAGGTGACTGCGCACCCCGCTCTCGTGCACCAGGGACACGAACGCCTCATCGTCGCCACCCGGGCCGGGCCGGTAGCGGGTGAGCTCGGCGTGCACGGAGCCGACCGGGCCGAACAGCCGCAACGCCTGGTCGAGCAGGTGCGGCCCGAGGTCGAACAACATCCCGCCGCCGTCGGCGGGCAGGGCCTGCGCCTTCCACGCCTTCGGCTCGTCGGGCTTGCACCATTCGAAGCGCGACTCGAAGGTACGGACCTCGCCCAGCGACCCGCCCGCCACGAGCCAGCGCACGGTGCGGAAGTCGCCGTCGTAGCGGCGGTTGTGGAACACCGTGAGAAGCAGCCCCAGCCGCTCCGCCTCGGCGATCAGCTCGCGCCCCTGCTCGGCCCGTACCGTGAAGGGCTTGTCCACCACCACGGCCAGCCCGCGGGCGAGCGCGGCCGAAGCCAGGTCGTCGTGCGAGTCCGGCGGGGTGGTGACCACGACCAGATCGAGCCGGCCGGCCTCGGCGAACAGCTCCTCGGCGCTCCGCAGCACGGCGGCCCCCGGATGGTCCTTGGCCGCCTGCGCCCGGCGGCCCGGGTCGGCGGTGACCACCGCCGACACCTCGAACCGGGGATCGGCCGCCAGGAGCGGGCCGTGGAACACCCGCCCGCCGGTACCGAAACCGATGATCCCCGTCCGGATCGGCCGGCCGCCGTCCCGCACGTTCACAACACCTCCGAAAGAAACCGCTGCAGCCGCGGGCTGCGGGGACGATCGAACAGCTCCTCCGGGCTGCCCCGCTCGACCACCTCGCCCTCGTCCATGAAGACCACCTGGTCGGCGGCCCGGCGGGCGAAGCCCATCTCATGGGTGACCACGACCATGGTCATGCCCCGCCGGCCCAGGCCCGCCATCAGGTTGAGCACCCCCTTGACCAGCTCGGGGTCCAGCGCGCTCGTGGCCTCGTCGAACAGCATGACCTCCGGCTCCATGGCCAGCGCCCGGGCGATCGCCACCCGCTGCTGCTGGCCGCCGGACAGGTCGCGGGGCCGGTGATCGGCCCGCTCCGCGAGCCCCACCTCGGCCAGCGCCCGGCCGGCCCGCTCCCGCGCCGCGGCCCGCGGCATGCCCTTGACCTTCCACAGCGCCAGGGCCACATTGTCCAGCGCCGTGTGGTCGGGGAAGAGGTTGAAGTGCTGGAACACCAGCCCGATCCGCTGCCGCAACCGCTCCGGCACCATCGCCGAGGTCTTCTCGCCCGCCAGCAGCACCTCGCCGCTCTTGGGCTCGTGCAGCCGGTTGATGCCGCGCAGCAAGGTCGACTTGCCCGACCCCGACGGCCCGATGACGCAGGTGGTGCTGCCCGGCCGGACCTCGAAGCTGACCTCGCGCACCACGTCGAAGCTGCCGTACGCCATCGACAGGCCGACCAGCTCCAGGCCGGAGCCGTGAAAGGCCGGACTCGGCGTCTGCGCGTTCATGCCTTGCTCCCGGTGGTCAGAGGGCTGCCGCTGTCGAGCTCGTCGAGCTCCTTGAGGCCGCTCACCGGCCCGGCCTTGCGCCGGCCGGTACGGAACCGTTGATCGAAGTAGTTCACCAGGTGGGTCAGCGGCACCGTGATGACCAGGTAGAACACCCCGGCCAGGAGCAGCGGGGACAGGTTGCCCGACAGGATCGCCGCGTCCTGACCGACCCGGAACAGCTCTCGCTCGCTGACCAGCAGGCCGAGGAAGTAGACCAGGCTGGAGTCCTTGACGATCGCGATGAACTGGTTGACCAGGGCCGGCAACACCCGTCGCACGCCCTGCGGCACGACCACCAGGCGCATGGCCCTGGCGTAGGTCATCCCGAGCGCCCGGCAGGCTTCGAGCTGGCCCTTGTCGACGCTCTGGATGCCGGCCCGGAAGATCTCACCGATGTACGCGCTGGCGATCAGGCTCAACGCGATGATCCCCAGCGGGTAGGGCGAAGGCCCGAAGATCGACTGGCTCAGCCTGGCGAACCCCTGACCGATGAGCAGGATGGTCAAGATCGCCGGCACCCCGCGGAACAGGTCGGTGTAGACCCGGGCCGGGATCCGCAGCCACGGCGTGGCCGAGATGCCCGCGACCGCGACGAGCATGCCGAGGACCAGGCCGATCACCGTGGCCGCGACCGAGATGATCAGCGTGTTGGCCAGGCCGACGGCCAGCATCTGCGGCAGCACCTCGGCCATCGCCGAGAAGTCGAAGAACGTGCGGATCAGGTCGTCCAGCCAGTCCACGTCAGCTCCTTTCCGCGTGTTCAGGCGAGCCGATCATCGGGCGGCGGCCGGCGCGCCGGTGTGGTCACCGCCGGGCAGGTACTGCTGGGGCATCGGCGAGCCGGGGAACCACTTCTCGTACAGCCGCTTCCACGTGCCGTCCTCCATCGCCGCGACCAGCGCCTTGTCCAGGGCCGCCTTCAGAGCGGAGTTGCCCTTCCTGATGGCGAACCCGGCCGGCGCGTCGAAGGACGGGATGTCGGCGGCGCTGACCAGGCCGAACTGCGCGATGTAGGACTTGGCGGCCTCGTAGTCGAGGAAGTGGGCGTCGACCGAGCCGCGGTTGAGCGCGGAGACGGCCGCGTTGTTGTCCGGGAAGCGGACCAGGTCGGCCTTCGGGAAGTTCTTGACCGCGTACGCCTCCTGCAACGTGCCCTGCACGACGCCCAGCCGCCTGCCGGCGAGCCCGTCGGCGGAGGTGATGCCGGAGTCCTTCTTCGTGATCACGGTGAGGTAGCCGGCCAGGTAACCGACACTGAAGTCGACCGTCTTCCTGCGCGCCTCGGTGATGCCGATGGCCGCGACGCCGGCGTCGAACTGGCCGTTGGCCACCGCCGGCAGCAGGGCCGAGAAGTCCTGGCCGGTGTAGACGACGTCGGTGATGCCCATCCGCTTGGCGACGTCGCGGAAGAGCTCGACGTCGAAGCCGGTGAACTGGCCGCCGGCGTCGGTGAAGGTGTAGGGCTTGGCGTCGCCGAGGGTGGCGACCCGCAACTGCCCGGGCTTGATCAGCCCGTAAGGATTGTCGGCGCTGCTGCCTGTGCTGCTGTCGGTGCTGCCGCCGCCGCACGCGGCAAGGCCCAGCATGGCGACGAGCGCCAGCAGCGCCACCAGTACGGAGGTGCGAGGGGTTGGAGACACGGGGACCGCCCAAAGGTGCGAATTCAGTGAGACCGGTCTCACCCGTGTATGCTGATTGAGACCGGTCTCAGCGGGATTTCCCGAAGACTAGGAGACGCCTCCCACGCACGTCAAGGGTCGATGTCCCCCGCCACCCCCCCCCCCCCCCCCCCCCCCCCCCCCCCCCCCCCCCCCCCCGGCCCCGCCCCCCCCCCCCCGCACCCCCCCGCCCCCCCCCCCCCGCGGCCCCCCCCCCCCCCCCCCCCCCCCCCCGCCGCGCCCCCCCCCCCCCCCCCCGCCCCGCCCCCCCCGCCCCCCCCCCCCCCCCCCCCCCCCCCCCCCCCCCCCCACCCCCCCCCCCCCCCGCCCCCCCCCCCCCCCCCCCCACCCCACCCCCCCCCCACCGGCCCCCGCCCCCCGCCACACCACCCCAGCTCCGTTGGGCGACGATCCCTCCGAAGCACCGCATCCCAACCCCCCGGCACCCGTCACCACGGCGGCTCCCACCCCTTCACTCGCAACACCGAAGACCCCACCGACCCGGAGGTCCGCGACTTCACCGACCCCTGCCCCCTCAGCGCCGCCGGCTCCCGAGCCATCGGCACCTCCGACCGCCGAGCCATCGGCTTCCTCGGCTTCCGAGCCGGCGGCACAACCGACTCCCGCACTGTCGGCACCGCCAACCCCCAAGCCGGCGACACCACCGACCGCCGAACCCTCAGCACCCCCAGCCCCCGAACCAGCGGCGGCACCATCGACCCCCGAGCCGACGGCGTCACCGACTCCTGAGCCCTCGGCACCGCCAATCCCCAAGCCGGCGACACCACCCGCCCCGGGCGTGTCAGGGACCGCGACCACCTCCCCCCACGGCCCTCTGACCTGGGCCGTCCCGGACCCTCCCGACCCGAACCTGGCCGACCTCCCCAACAAGATCGCCGCCTACCGGGCCGGCTACCTCGCCGAGGACCGCAGGCTCCTCGAAAAGGCCCTCCGCGCCGGCACCATCATGGGCCTGGCCACCACGAACGCCCTGGAGCTGGGCGTCGACGTCTCCGGCCTGGACGCCGTCCTGATCGCCGGCTGGCCCGGCACCCGAGCCTCCCTGTGGCAGCAGGTGGGCCGGGCGGGCCGCGACGGCCAGGACGCGCTCGCCGTCCTGATCGCCAGGGACGACCCCCTGGACACCTACCTCGTCCACCACCCCGAGGCCCTGTTCGGCCGCCCGGTGGAGGCGATCGTCCTCGACCCGAGCAACCCGTACGTCCTGGGCCCCCACCTCTGCGCCGCGGCCGCCGAGATCCCGCTGACCGAGGACGATCTGCCGATCTTCGGCCCCACCACGCCGAAGGTGCTCGATGATCTCGTGGCGCAGGGCCTGCTCAGGAGGCGTCCGACGGGCTGGTTCTGGACCAGGAGGGAGCGCGCCACCGACCTCGCCGACATCCGGGGTGGCGGTGGCAACCCGATCCAGGTCGTGGAGTCGTCCACGGGCCGCCTTCTGGGCAGCGTGGATGAGCCCTCGGCTCACACCACGGTGCACACCGGCGCGATCTACCTGCACCAGGGCGAGACCTTCCTCGTGGAGCTCCTCGACCTCGACGCCGGGGTGGCCCTGGTCACGAGCGCGTATCCGGACTACACGACGTTCGCCCGGGACATCACCGACATCTCCATCCTCTCCACCGAACGCTCCACCTCCCTCGGCCCGGGCACCCTCCACTTCGGCGAGGTGGAGGTGACCCGCCAGGTCGTCTCGTACCTCAAGAGGCGCCTCCAATCAGGCGAGATGCTCGGCGACGAGCCCTTGGAGCTGCCACCCCGCACCCTCCGCACCCGCGCCGTCTGGTGGACGCTCCCCGCCTCCGCGGTGACCCCTCTCGCCGAAGCCGGCATCGACCTCGGCGGCGCCGCGCACGCCGCCGAACACGCCTCGATCGGCCTGCTCCCGCTGTTCGCCACGTGCGACCGCTGGGACATCGGCGGCGTCTCCACGGAACTGCACGCCGACACGGGCCTGCTCACCGTCTTCGTGTACGACGGCCACGAGGGCGGCGCCGGCTTCGCCGAGCGCGGCTACGCCCGCGCCACGGACTGGCTGACGGCCACCCGCGAAGCGATCATGTCTTGCGAGTGCGAACGAGGCTGCCCGTCCTGCATCCAATCCCCGAAATGCGGCAACGGCAACGAACCCTTGGACAAACGCGGCGCAATCCGCCTCCTCAACACCCTCCTAACACCCCAATGACTTCGCCCCCGCCTCAAACCACGTTGCGATCACGCCCGTCCACCCTCGCCTCAGCACGCCACCCCACCCCATGACACCAAAAGCCCACTACAGCGTCATCAAGTGATCACTTACGCCACAGCCTGATCACACACGGCCTTAGCTTCACGTACATAAACCATCCCAAATCCGCCATTTCCCGACGCGAACATGATCGCGCGAAGAAGGCGAGGAGCACAGGAGTACCCAACGGCACCGACAAGAGCATGACCGCGTAACGACATCGACAAGAGAGCAAGAGCACGCAACGACACCGACGCAAGCCGGGCCACGCGGCCAAACCGACGAGAGCGCGACCGCGTCCAGTAACGACCGAACCTCAACGCAAGAGCCGCAACACCGCCCCGCGGCCCCTAACTCTCCCCACCCCTGTGCCGACGCCCCGCCTGAGCCCGCTCCTCCCCCATCACATCGCCGCTGCCATCGTCGTCCTGATCAGCGGCCCAGAAATCAGCCGCTCCAGGTTGCGGACGCTCCCAGAACCCGCTGTCCTCCATCGACCTCGGCGACGGCGGCAGGTAGTCATCCCAACGCTCCTCGAGCGGCACAGCCGGAGCCACCGTCGGAACGGCAGGCCCGGCCACATCCGTGACCGCCGAACTCGGCAGAGCAATGCGCAAAGGCCCAGCCTGCGCACCCTCCTCTTCCTGCGGTCCCTGCCCGGCAGATCCGGCACCGGAGGGCAACGACGCAGGCCCGACATACGACGGCCCTTGCACAGGAGCACCCCGAGACGCCCCCTGCCCAGAAGCCGCGCTGGCCGACGACAGCCCATGGACACCGGCGGACGGCGAGAGCACGGAGGCGACATGCCGCTGCGACTGTGACTGCGACACGCCGACCCCCGACCCCACCTCCCCGGAAGCGGCATCCGACCCCCCGTGCCCGGAAACGCCATGCGAAGCCGCCAACCGGGCTCCACCACGCGAAGCCGGCGCCTCGCCACGCGACGCCACCAACCCGGCCGCATCATGCGACGCCACCAGCCCAGCCGCCCCGGCCGACATCGATGGACGGGAAGCGTCATGCGGTCCGGATGCCTCAGAGGCAGTCGGTGCCGATGGCCCTGAAGAAGCACCCGAGGCCGACACCACAGAAGGAGCACCAGACCCCGCTAAACCGGAAGAAGCGTGAGCAACTGGCCGCGCAGACCCGGCATGCGCTGCCGACTCCCCAGAAGCGGCGGCCGGCTGCTCAGGGATCCGGGTCTTGGCGACGGCCAGGATGACCGCGGGCCGACGGGGAGCCGTCGCGGCATGCACAGCAGTCCCCCCATCAGCCTGCCTGACATGAGCCCCGGCGTGCGCGGCGGGCGAGACCTGCGCCGCCGCCGGCGTCTGCGGGTCGGTGCCTCCCGCGACCACAGGCGGAGCACCGCTCCCACCGGCGGCCCCGGTGGCGAGCGCGCGTCGCCTGGCCCACGCGCCCGCGTGGGCTCCGAGCAGCAGCAGGAGAATCCCACCCGCCACATACAGGCCGTACTGGCCGATGTCCCCGATGGGTGACTCACTCGACTGGGCCTTCACGCCGTCACTTCGTACGGGAGCCTCGTCGGCGTCGTTGCTGTCCTTCGCTTCGGCGTTGTCCTTCCTGTCGGCCGGCACCAGAGCATCGTTCTCGCCCTGATCGCCCGCGGTCGGGATCGGCAGGTTGCCGCTGGGGTCGGTGTCGGGAATGTCGGGCAGCTTCGTGGTGGTCGGCCTGTGTGTGGTGGTCGCCGGCTTGCGCGTGGCGGTGGTCGGCTTGCTCGAAGGGACGGTCTGCTTCTTGGCGGGCAACGTCGGCAACGCATCGACGCCCTGGGCGTCCCTCTTCTTCGGCTCCTGAGCGGTCTCGGCGGCCTTCTTCGTGGGCTGGGCCGCCGGCGGGGCGGGGAAGGTGACGTACGCGGCCGCCGAATCGCCCGACCCGATGGACCCGCCTTCGCCGTCCCCCCTGAACGCCTTGACGGAGAAGCCCACCCTCTGCCCCGCCGCCTTGGACGGCACGGCCAGCACCGCCTTGCACGAGGAGCCCGCGCACGCGTTGTCGGCGGACAACCGGCCGACGACACCGGACTGCGTGTTCGACACCTCGTACGACTGCAGGTCGGGCTCGGCCCCCTTGCTCCAGGTGACGAGCACCTTGTCGGTGCCTTGCCGGCTCGCGTTCACACCCCCGGGCGCTTCAGCCGGCCGCCGCAGCCTGAACGTACTGCTCGCGTACCTGGTCCCGGTGATCTCTCCCTTGAGGGTCACGGTGAAGGTCCCGTTGGGGGCGCTGCCCGCGTCGAACGTTCCGGACAGCGTCTGGTTGGCCCCGCCCTCAGCGACCTTCTGGCTGGGCGTGGATGGCCCGTCCACGTACAGCCCCATTTTCAGCTGCATGAGCCCCGTACGAGCGGAGACCACCACGGACGAGCCCGAGACCACCTCACCATCGGAGGGCGAGGTGATCTGCCCGGAAGAGCCGGCCTGCCCCACTGCCACCGACGCCTGAGCGGTGCCGCCGAGCGCGAGCGATCCTGCCACGATCAACCCTGCGGCTACAACTCTGCCGACTACCGTCACGACGCTTCCCTCCATCGAGAGCCTCGCGCCGCCTGAGCACCCTCGGGGCGTTCATGCGACGACCGGAAGTGCAGTGCGCCCGGCCGATACGGTCACCGACCGTCCCCGGATCCGCACCCTAGCGACTGTGCTCCTGCTCTCCCAGGCTCCTCGTCGCATACGGCATGGACCGAGGGTAAGCGGAACCTTACGGGATACATCCGACTCTTGGACACCGCGTCCAAGAAGTCGTGACTCGATTGCGACATTGCCTCACAGACCTCAGCCACCCCACGGTTGTCGGCGGTATTCGACCGCGGTGTCGTGCATGACATCAGGGAGGTCACCAGGCCTTTCGTTCGTGGTCGTGGTGCACGGCGTACTGCTGGGAGTGGGCGGCGAGGGGCAAGCTGGCGCCCGCGGGTAAGTGACTGCGCGCGTCATCGCCATGGGGCGCTGCCTACCGGGGTCGGTCAGCTCCAGGGGTGCCACGAGCGGCACCTGCCCGTCCTGCGCGATCCGGGCCGTGGCCCGGCGCCCCCTTGGTGCGAGGTGAAGGTGATGCTTGGACCTTCGCCGACGCTGTGGCGGGACGACGACCCAGACGGGGACGGCAATCTCGCCACAGCGCCGGGACTGCAATCCCGCCGAATCGGCAATCCTGTCCGGACGCCAATCTTGTCGGGACGGCAATCCTGTCCGGACGGTGGTCCCATCGGGGACGTACGATGCAGCACCCCTGCAACGACCGCCGACGTCCGCCCATTCACATCGTCAGTTGGACGTCGATGTCGAAGGGCCGGCGCGAGACCTGCCCTGGACGGTGCGGGTGCCTAATAACGGCAGCGAGACGGCCAACTCGGTCCAGACGTCGGCTACGTCGTCCGTTATCTGGCAGTCGGCGAGCCTGACGCCGTTGGCTGCGGCCAACTCGGATGCTCTGTCACAAGCCCCTTCGGGGTCGATCAGTGCGAGCTTGGCGGCTGCGAGGGCGCCGAGGTCGGCGGCGCTGTTGACGCGGTGGCGAGCCACGCGTACGGAGCCCACTGTGGCGAATGCGGTGGCGGTCGCCATCAGCAGGCTCATGAGCGCGACGCCCCACAGAGTGGCCGAGCCGCGGTCTTTGGGGTGCATGGTCGTCTCCTGGTGCTCGTGCGGGTCGGGTCACTGCCAGCGGGGCGCGGTGTCACTCTTCGGTGGCTGCTGTGGCTGTGGCTGAAACGCTGACTGTTGGCAGGGATTCGCCCCAGGAAGGGCGTACTTCGACTGTGATCTGCACTTTTGTGAGTTCGGGGTCTCGGGTTATGGCTACTTGAGCGTTCGGGTCGGTGGCTGCTCGGGTGACGGCGCGGACCTGCTCCAGCGGCTCGCCTCTGGCTGCGGCTCGTGCGGCCAGCCGGGCGGCGTCCACGCATTCGAGCTGGACGCCGACGGCTTGGATCGCCCAGAGTGCGGCGGCGAGGACGACCATGAGGGCGGGCAGCATCGCGGCGGTCTCGGCCGTCACCGAGCCGCGCGATGCCGACCGCTTGATGCTCTCGAAGGTCCGCGTACGGCGCGGGGTCATCCCTGCCCGGTGTTGAGTGCTCGGTTGATGAGTGAGGTCAGCATCTCCAGGACCTCAGGGCTGTTCACCACCTTGAAGAGGAGCGCGGCGAAGGCGCAGGCGGCGATCGTTCCTACGGCGTATTCGGCGGTGGACATGCCGCGCTCTCGGTGACTTGCCGCGTAGTGGAGCCACTTGTGGGTGCGTGGGCGGGAGCTGCTGATGCGACGTCGATCGATGACTGGGGAGGGGATGGTCCGGCCGGCGGCCGAGCTCAGAGGGCTACCCGTGGTGAGCCGGCTCAATGCCTGGTTGACGGTTGGGTTCAAGGTTGTGGCAGCAGCGAGGATCTGGGTTTTGGTGGCGGCTGCGTTCAAGGCTTGATCAGTGGCTGGCTCGCCGGCTGAGCGCGCAACCGAATCGGCGGTTGGGTTGCCGGTTGGGTTGCTGGCTGGGACGGCTGCGATGTCGTCTGGCGTGATGGCGGGACTGTGCATCTTGCCTCCAGGAGTTGGCGGGGCCGGGGTCTTGTCCGGCGCGAGTTCAAGGGTGTCCGAGGCGGGGGTGGGCGTTGTGGACCGAACGGCGTTCTGTGGATGGGGCAGGAAGGTAGATGCCGGCCTGTGGATAAGAGGGCCTGAAAGGTGTGCCGCTGTGGAGGGGCCGGGTCGGCGTCCAGGCGTGGTGGCCTGATGTGGCGTGAGGTGGCCCCTGGCGCAGGTCGTCTGGCGTGGCGGTGGCCACGTTGGCCTGAAGCGGCGCCCTCCGCGAGGCGTGCCTCGGCGCCGTCGTGGCCGGACGTGGCATGCATGGTCCGGTGGCGTGGCCGGGTCACTGCGGCGGTGACTCTAGTGGGCGTGGCGGGGTGATCGTGGCCTGTGGGCATGCCGGGATAAGCGTGGCGGGTGGCGTGCTGGGATGAGCGTGCGCGGTGGACTTGGCGTGGCCGGACGGGTTATGGGAGGACGATCGATGAGGCTAGGCCGGCTACTACCGGGATGATGCCCAGGAGGACGAAGGCCGGGAGGAAGCACAGGCCCAACGGGGCGACTGCCTTGACGCCGACGCTTCTTGCTGCGGCTACGGCCGTGGCTCTCGAGGCGTCTCTGGCGTCGTCGGACAGGCGGGTCAGGACGTCGGCCATGGGGGCGCCGCTCTGGGTCGCCCGGCTCATGGCGCGCGCCAGCGGGCCCATCGCGGGGTCCTTGGCGAGGGAGGCCCACGTGGGGTCGGGGTCGGCGCCCAGGCGTAGCTGGGTGCTGGCCCATGTCAGGCGTTCACCCACGGGGCCGCCTATCGCCTTGGCGGTGGTTTCGGTGGCGGCGGCCACTGGGCGGCCCGCTCGCAGGCAGGCGGTCATCAGGTCGGCGGCGAAGGGGAGGTCGGCGGCTGTGCGGTGGCGATCGAGGTGGGATTGCGAGGGTTGTCTTCTGTGGAGGAACAGGGCTGTCGCGGGGGTGATGAGGAGGGCTGTCAGGACTCCTGGAAGGCCTCCGATCAAGACGGCGGAGAGTAGGCCGACGCAGGTGGCGGGGAGGGCTGTTCTGCGGGTCAGCCAGTTGGGGCGGGGAGAGGCCTGGGTTGGGGGTTGCCAGGGTGGGAGGTCGAGGGGGGTTGGCGGGGGGTGGGGTGTCTCGTGGGGTTTTGCTGTTGGGAGGGAGGTCGATGTTCTTTTCGGGGGGTGGAGCTTGCTCAGGCGGTCGGCGGGTGTTCGGGGAGAGAGCCAGAGCCAGGCGGACAACGTGGCGCAGATGGCCGAGAGAAGCTGGAACATCGGGGTCCGATCGGTCAGGTCTGGGCGTGGGTGGCCATGCGGTTGGTCCACCACAGGCCGCAGGCGTCCAGGGTGATGCCGGTCATCAAGCACATGAGGCCTGGGAAGGTGCCGAGCAGGAAGGACAGGGGGTGCATGTTCAGGGCTGCGGCCATGAGGAGGCCTAGTGCCGGGAGGACGGCCAGCATGCGGGCCGTGGTGCGGGGGCCTGCCAGCTGTGCCGCGACGTCCTGGCGATGGGCCTGGGCGGCTCGTAGCGTGTGCGCGACCCGGTCCACCAACGCGGCCAGGGCTGCGCCTGCCGTGGTGCTGACCTCCCAGCATGCCGCCAGCTGGCGGATTCCTTCGCCTCCTTCCTGAGGGGCTGATGAGATCAGGGCCGCTGCCACGTCGCCGCCGTCCCTTGCGGCCGCGACGACGGGGCGCAGGAGGTCCGGGTCGGGGAGGTCCACTGCTGCGATGGCTCTGGTCAGGGAATCGCTCGCGGTGCGGCCGGCAGAGAGCTCGGCCGCGAGGGCTTGGCACAGCTCGATCGACGCTCGGCGCCAGGCGTCGGCGCGGCGGGCTGGGGTGGCGGGGACGCTGCCCGTGATGGTGCCGGTGATCGTGGTGGCGTGGGTGAGCCGTTTGAGCAGGGATGCCCAGGAGGGTGGGCCGGGGGTGGGTGAGAGCAGCAGCTTGGTCAGGCGGGTTGTGGCTGGGGTGGGACCTGTCCACAGCCATATGGCGCAGGCTGTGGACAGTGCGGCTATCACGGCGCTGGTCATCGTGCTCCTCTCCTTTTCGGATCTCCCTGCGGGCGGGTGGGCGGGCTGGTTGGCGGCTGCGGGCGCGCGGACGGAACTGGCGGGCCGGGGCTGGCTGAACGCGCGGGTTGGGCAGGTGGGTGTCAGGGATGGGTTCGTCGGGTCAGGGCTACGTAGCCGGGACCCGTGTGGGTGTGGCCTTGGGGGTCGAAGGTCAGGGCCGGGATGGATTCGACCAGGCCCGTCGGCGTTCTGGAGAGGAGGCAGATCTCGGCTATGCGTCTTCGGCCGTCGGGGCGGCCTCGTGTCAGGTGGATGACCGCGTCGAGGGCTGCTGCGAGTTGGCTGTGTACCGCCTCCCTTGAGAGGCCGGCCGCGCAGCCCAGAGCCTCCAGGCGTGGGGGGACGTCGGCGGCCGTGTTCGCGTGGAGGGTGCCGCAGCCGCCCTCGTGGCCCGTGTTCAGGGCGGCCAAGAGGTCGACCACTTCGGGGCCTCGCACCTCTCCGACCACCAGGCGGTCGGGGCGCATTCTGAGTGCCTGTCGTACGAGGTCGCGCAGGCTTACGCCGCCGGCGCCCTCCAGGTTCGCCGGGCGGGTTTCCAGGCGGACCACGTGAGGGTGGAGGGGGCGGAGCTCGGCTGAGTCCTCGACCAGGAGGAGGCGGTCTGTTGGGTCGGCCAGGGAGAGGAGGGCGGACAGGAGCGTCGTCTTGCCCGTGCCTGTGCCGCCCGTGACGAGGAAGGCGAGCCTGGAGGTGACCATGGCGGTGAGCACCGGGATCGCGGCCTGCGTGATCGTGCCCGCCGTCACGAGGTCGTTCAGGGTGAAGGCGCGGCGGGGTGGCAGGCGGAGAGAGATGCAGGTGCCGCCGGAGGCGACCGGGGGAAGCACGGCGTGGAGGCGTACGCCGCCGGGAAGGCGGGCGTCCACATACGGGGAGGCGTCGTCGAGGCGTCTGCCGGCCGCGGTCGCGAGGCGCTGGGCCAGGCGGCGGACGGAGCCGTCGTCAGAGAAGGTGATCGGGGTGCGGTGCAGGCCGGCGCCGTCGTCTGTCCACACCTCCCGTGGGCCGTTGACCAGGACGTCCGTCACATCCGGGCGGGCCAGGAGAGGCTCCAGAGGACCTGCGCCTATCAGGTCGGCGCACAGGGCGCGGGCGATCGCGAGGATCTCCGCGTCGCCGTAGACGGACTTCTCGGCCCTCAAGGCCAAGGCCACCTGGGCGGCGGTGGGCTCCGTGCCCGTTCTGGCCAGGCGTACGCGTACCGCCTCCACCAGCTCTGGGGAGATGGGAGAGCTTGAGGGGAACGGTTGCCGGGCGGGCGCTTCCGGGGGGCTAGGGGTGGTCGGGTGCTGGATCATGAGGGGGGCAGAAGGTCTCGGAGGAGGGACGTGCAGAGGGCGCCCAGAACGGTGCGGGGGCCCAGCCTCGGGAGCTCCCCACGGTTGAGGGTGGCCGTGAGCCTGGGCTGGTCGGGCAGGGTGCCGGCCGAGGGGATGCCGAGAGCGGTCATGGCCGTGTCGTCGTCCAGGATGCCGGGACGGAGGATCGCCCGGATGTCGGCCGTGTGCTCGCGCAGCTCGGCCAGGACCTGGACGGCCGACAGAATGCCGCGAACGTCGGCGGTGGCCACCAGCAGAGTGGATCTCGCTCTGGACAGGGCCTCCGTCGCGGAGGGGTCGAGGTGCCTGGGGAGGTCCACGACCACCAGGTCGAAGCCGCGGCTGCCTGCTTCGAGCACCGAACGCATCGCTTGAGGGGGGATTGCGTCGACGTCGCCTCTGTGGAAGGAGAGGACGGCCAGGTCGCCGAACGCCGGGAGGGCCGCCTGCAACGCGCTGGAGTTGATCCTGCCTTCCCTGGCCACCAGGTCCGCCCAGCGGGCGCCCGTCGCCTCCTCGTGGCCCAGCAGCGCGTCTATGCCGCCGCCCAGCGGGTCGGCGTCCACGAGGAGGGTGCGGAGGTGGTCGGTCGACGCGCGTAGGGCCAGGCAAGCCGCCAGGACGCTCGCGCCCGCGCCCCCTCGGCCGCCTACCAGGCAGATCACGGCGCCTGAGCGGGGGTCGGGGTCCATGGCGTCGGCGAATCTGTCCACCAGGTGGCGTTCGTCGGTGGGGAGGGTCATGAGGGATTGAGCCCCTACCGCTACGCATTTTCGCCATGTGTCCGGGTCCTCCGTGTCTCTGGTCACTAGGAGGACCTGGTCTCGGGGTGGGGGTGAGGTGGCTGCCACCGGCTCTGCCTGGTCGGCGCCTATGGCGATCAGGGGGGCGAGGTTCCAGAACGGGCGGGCGTGAGCGGGGGTCGGGGCCACGTTGAGCTGGGCGCCGGCTGCGGCTGCTATGCGGACCAGGTCGTCGAGGAGGGCGGGGTCTTCGGTGATGGCCAAGGGGCGGTGCATGTCGGCCTCCCGGTGGTGGCGGGGTTGGTTGGTGGGAGGCCGAGTTTGGTGGAGGTGGGGGTGGAGGGGGCGGCCGAATGGGGTTCTGGGGATGAGGGGGGTTGGTGTGGTCGGGGCTGTGGATGACGCGGCGTGGCTGATGGTCTGTGTTGCGCCCAGGGCCGGATTTGGGCTGGTGGGCCTGCTTGGTCTGAGGGGCGCCTGTGCTGGTGTTAGGCGCGGGTACGGGTGCCGAGCGCGGACGCAGGGGCGCGCATAGCCGGTAGGCGCGACGAGGTGGTGATGGCCGTTGGCTGAGGGAGTGGAAGGTGGGGCGCCCGGTGAAGGCGGCTGCAGCAGGGAACCGACGAGAGCTGGAGGGCGAGAGGGCGAGAGGCGAAGTGCCGGGGCGAGGGTCGCGGGGTGGGAGGTCGGGGGCCCGCGTGGAGCCGGGGGTGGGGGGTCGATGGCCGGAAGAGGGGCGGGCCGCGGTGCCCGGCACTGGGGCTCGGCTGAGTGCGCGCACTGGGGCTGGGCTGAGTGTCCGGCGCTGGGACTGGAGGTGGAGGCCTGGGCTGGGGTGTCCGCATGGGCAGTGCTGGCTGCCCGCGCACCGGGGCAATGCCGGGAGGCCTGGGCTGGGACCGGGGCCTGGGTGAAGAAGCCAGCGACCAGGCGGGGTCGGGTCGGGACACACGGGCTCCGGGCGGGCCGGGAGCGCACAGGCTCCGCGCCGCCGGCCGGGCGGGCTGGGAGCGCATGGATTCCGGGCGGGCCTGAGGCTGCGATGAGGCTGAGCGGGAGCCCGAGGCCGGCGGGGGAAGAGCGGGTGTCGGTCGGGGTGCCTGAGGCGGAGCGGGTGGTGGGGCGGGAAAAGGGGCGACCCCCGCCGGGGGGGAGAGCGGGGGTCGCCTGATCGGTCCGGCTCCGGGGGGGTAGAGCCGGTCCCGTTTCAGAAGAAAGCTTTCATCACTGGACCGGAGCCTGGCAAGGGACTTGCAAAGCAATCCCGTACGAGGGCGCTCCAGTTTCGGGCGATACCACCGTATGCTGCCCGATCGACGCGAGTTTCGTCGAGCAGCAATCTCGCATTTTCGCCAAGTTTTTTCGCCACCCGATAACGATCACATAAAGGAGATCACGGAGAGTGATCGTCACAGGTTGATAACCGAGGCGGCGGGAGGCAGGGCGGGCCGGAGCGGGAGCGGCCGGGCCATGCATGGGTAAAGGTCTTGGTCCGAGGGGTTCCCATCAGGGCGGATCCGTCGTAGAAAGGGGACACGGACCACTTGTCCGGGTGCATCAGCCGGGCACCCACGCGCGACCAGCCGCGGGAGGCGCGTCGTGACGGGCTTGACCCGCCCCGACGGATTGAGGTGCACGCTTGGTAACCCGGCGTGATGCACCGGCAGACGGCGTTCCATGACTGGGACGCCGTCAGCTATGTCACGAACGCGCATCCAGGCGTCAGCCGCGCTGCATGGCCTCACAGATCGCGGTCGTCTCTCGAACTCCCAGGGTTACCGCAGAGGCACAGTGTTGTACCCAGGCGGCGACGCCCTCCGGTGAGCCCCCCAGGTAGGCGCGCAGCGCCTCCGCGTACGGCAGCTCCAGGTGCCCCACCTCCACCGCCACCAGCGACTTCGGGTCGAGCCCGTACTCGACGAGCGTCAGCCGCCCGGCCGCACGGGCCACGATCCCGTCGGCCGTCCCGAACGGCCGCAGCACCGCCAGCTCGGCGTGCACCACGGCGGCGAGCACGATCGCGGGGGCCTTGGTGGGGTTCGAGAGCAGGCTGAGCAGGCCCTCCATGCGGGCCGCGGTGTCGGCGGCGCTCAGGGACGGGCCGAGGGCGAGCGGGTCGGGAGCCTCGTCGGTGGTGCGGGGGCGGCCGAGCGCCTCCTGCGGGGCGAGGCCGGCGGCGGCGACCGCGTGCAGCCGGGCGAGCACCTGCCTGGGCGCCTTCCTCCAGGTCGAGCCCAGCCTGCCCATCTCGGCGGACGCGCGCAGCGCCCCCTGGACGAGCGGGTCGTGGGCCTCGTCGCGGCGCAGGACGTCGAGGGGCACGTCCGCGCCCTCGATGGCGGCCGAGGCGCGCGCCCCGCGCAGGGACGACTCGGTGGACACCGCGGGGCTGGCCCGGCGCAGGACACGGTGGCGGTAGAGCCGATCGACGGCCTGCCTGGCCTCGTCCACCGCCTCCGGGACTCCTGGGAGCTGGGCGATGACGGCCAGCGGGTCTGGGTCACTCACAGGACCTGACCTTACCCGCGAGTAGGACGACGCATCTCGCATGTGAGGCCGAGGAGGAGGTCGCGTCCCACGCGCGAGCAGGACGATCCCCTCCGCGACCAGGCGCACCCCGCGCACGAGCGTGCCGCACCTACCCAAGCTGACGCTTGGTGGGTGACAGATGGCGGAGAGTGAGCGAAGCCGAGAGGGCCGCACCGGAATGGCTCCAAGCTCTCGTACGCCCCGCCGGAAACGCTCCAAGCCCTCGTACGTCGATAAATCCGCCGCCGAGGGGACCCAGAAAGCAGGACCCCTTCCCCGCTTCGCGTATTCTCACGATTTCAGGATGACAACATTTCAATAGCATTTGTAATGCACGCTGATAATCATCGCCCGGCCCCACGGACTCGGTACAGACCTGTCTAGACCTCTTGTGTACGACGGTCATGAGCTGGTGAAGTGGGACACGAACCTGACCAATCTGGCCATAGAAGGAGCACGAGGTGGCCCCGGAGACCGCTGGTAACGAGACCCAGGCGCTGTCCAACCTGCTGAAGGAGAATCGCCGGTTCGAACCGCCGGCTGACCTGGCGGCGGCCGCGAACGTGACCGAAGCCGCGTACAACGAGGCCGCCGCGGACCGCCTCGCCTTCTGGGAGCGCGCGGCTGAGCGGCTGACCTGGGCCAAGCGGTGGGACACGACGCTGGAGTGGAAGGCGCCGTTCGCGAAGTGGTTCGTGGGCGGCGAGCTGAACGTCGCCTACAACTGTGTGGACCGTCACGTCGAGGAGGGGCGCGGCGACAAGGTCGCGTACTACTGGGAGGGCGAGCCCGAGGGCGACACCCGCACGATCACCTACAGCGACCTGCAGCGCGAGGTGAGCAAGGCCGCGAACGCGCTGGTGGAGCTGGGCGTGGGCAAGGGCGACCGGGTCGCCATCTACATGCCGATGATCCCCGAGCTGCCGGTCGCGATGCTGGCCTGCGCCCGGATCGGGGCGATCCATTCGGTGGTGTTCGGCGGGTTCTCGGCGAGCGCGCTGAAGAGCCGGATCGACGACGCCGACGCCAAGGTGGTCATCACCGCCGACGGCGGCTACCGCAGGGGCAAGCCGAGCGCGCTCAAGCCGACGGTGGACGAGGCCGTCGCGGAGTGCCCGCAGGTGGAGCACGTCCTGGTCGTACGGCGTACCGGCCAGGAGGTCGCGACGAGCGACAAGGACGTGTGGTGGCACGACCTGGTGGAGCGTCAGAGCGACCAGCACACCGCGGAGCCGCACGACGCCGAGGACCCGCTGTACATCCTCTACACCAGCGGCACCACCGGCCGGCCGAAGGGCATCCTGCACACCACGGGCGGCTACCTGACGCAGACCGCCTGGACGCACCACGCGGTCTTCGACCTCAAGCCCGAGACCGACATCTACTGGTGCACCGCCGACATCGGCTGGGTGACGGGTCACTCCTACATCGTGTACGGACCCCTGGCCAACGGCGCGACCAGCGTCATCTACGAGGGCACGCCCGACACCCCGCACCGGGGCCGGTTCTGGGAGATCGTGCAGAAGTACAAGATCACGATCCTCTACACCGCCCCGACGGCGATCCGGACGTTCATGAAGTGGGGCGACGACATCCCCGCCAAGTACGACATGTCCAGCCTGCGCATCCTGGGCTCGGTCGGCGAGCCGATCAACCCGGAGGCGTACGTCTGGTACCGCGAGCACATCGGCGGCGAGCGCTGCCCAGTCGTCGACACCTGGTGGCAGACCGAGACCGGCGCCATCATGATCAGCCCGCTGCCCGGCGTCACGGCGGGCAAGCCGGGCGCGGCCATGCGCCCGCTGCCGGGCGTGGTGGCCGACGTCGTGGACGACCAGGGCAACAGCGTCCCGAACGGCGGGGGCGGCTTCCTCGTCGTCCGCGAGCCGTGGCCGTCCATGCTGCGCACCATCTGGGGTGACGACCAGCGCTACATCGACACCTACTGGAGCCGTTTCGAGGGCATGTACTTCCCCGGCGACGGCGCCAAGAAGGACGAGGACGGCGACCTGTGGCTGCTCGGCCGCGTCGACGACGTCATGCTGGTCTCCGGCCACAACATCTCCACGACCGAGGTGGAGAGCGCGCTGGTCAGCCACCCGAAGGTGGCGGAGGCGGCGGTGGTGGGCGCGACCGACCCGGTGACCGGCCAGGCCATCGTGTCGTTCGTGATCCTGCGCGGCACCGCGGAGGAGAGCGAGGACATCGCGGCGGAGCTGCGTAACCATGTGGCCAAGACGCTCGGCCCGATCGCCAAGCCGCGCCAGATCCTGGTGGTGCCGGAGCTGCCCAAGACCCGGTCCGGCAAGATCATGCGCCGCCTGCTGCGCGACGTGGCCGAGAACCGCAGCATCGGCGACGTCACCACGCTGGCCGACAGCACGGTGATGAACCTGATCTCAGAGAAGCTGCCCTCGGCGAAGTCCGAGGACTAAAACAGCCCACAAGGCCGCATGTCCCGACATTTCGGGGCATGCGGCCTTATATCGGTACGCTAGTGGGCAGGTGTGCCGGGAAGTCTGGTCGGCGAAGCAAGGAAAGCGACAAGAGCGTCATGCCGACCGGCCGAAGGAGATCCGTGCGTACCGAGAAGTGGCCCTTCCCCACCGGCGCCCGCTATGCCCGCGCGCTCGCCGAGGCCCTGCGCACGGAGACGATCGGCGGCGTCATCATGCTGGTCGCCGCCATCGTCGCCCTGCTCTGGGCGAACGTCTCCCACGACAGCTACGAAGCGCTCCGCCACGCCTCCCTCGGCCCCATGGAGCTGTACCAGTGGGCCCAGCACGGCCTGCTGACGATCTTCTTCTTCGTGGCGGGGCTGGAGGTCAAGGAGGAGTTCGTCCACGGCGAGCTGTCGAACCCGCGCAAGGCCGCCCTGCCCATCATCGCCTCCCTCGCCGGCATGGTCATGCCCGCGATCGTGTTCCTGCTGGTGAGCTGGGGGGCGCAGGACGCATCCCGGGGGTGGGCGATCCCGACCGCCACCGACATCGCCTTCGCCCTCGCCGTGCTCGCCGTCACCGCCGGCGCGATGCCCGCCGCGCTGCGCGCGTTCCTGCTGACCTGCGCCGTCGTGGACGACCTCGGCGCCATCGCGGTCATCGCCGTCTTCTACACCGAACGCGTGAACGTCCCCATGCTCCTGCTCGGGGCGGCGCTCGTCGCCGCGTACGGGCTGCTCCAGCGCCGCCTGGTCACCAGCCCCTGGGCGCTCGTGCCGCTCGCCGTGGCCGCCTGGTACTGCGTCGAGGTCAGCGGCGTGCACGCCACCGTCGCGGGCGTCGCGCTCGGCCTGATGACCAGGGTCACGACCGCCCCGCACGAGCAGCGCTCCCCCGCCGAGGCGGCCGACCACTACTTCCGGCCGGTGTCGGCGGGCCTGGCCGTGCCCGTCTTCGCGTTCGTGTCGGCGGGGGTGAAGCTGGACGGATCGAGTGTCGGCGCTATCTTTGCCGATCGGGTAGTTCTGGGAGTGATGGCGGGACTCGTACTCGGTAAGTTCCTCGGCGTGTTCGGTGGTGCCTGGCTGTCGGTGCGGCTCGGCCTGGCGAGACTGTCGGAGGAGCTTCACTGGCGGGACATGGCGGCGGTGTCGTTGCTGGCCGGGATCGGGTTCACGGTGTCACTGCTGATCGGCGACCTCGCGTACGGCGACGATCGGCAGCGCGCCGAGGCCGTCACCACCGGGATCCTCGCGGCCAGCGTCATCGCGTCGATCCTGGCGGCGGTGCTGCTGAAGATACGGGTACGCAAGCGTCGTATTGCGCTGGATGATGTTTGACACGGCCACCAGGCCTCGATAGGAGACGTTCATGCCGCAGACTCCCGAGGAAGAATCCCTGGGCTCGCTGGTCGCCCAGGCGAGCAGTCACATCTCGGACCTGATCCGCTCGGAGATCGAGCTGGCCAAGACCGAGTTCAGGTTCGACGCCAAGCGGGTCGGAACGGCGGCCGGGCTGTTCGCCGGTGCCGCGTTCGCGGCGCACCTGTGCCTGATCCTCGCCTCGTTCACGATCGCGTACGCGCTGGCCCAGGTCATGCCCAACTGGCTCGCCTTCCTCATCGTCACCGTGGTCTACCTGGTGGCGGCGGGTCTCGCGGTGCTCGTCGGGGTGCGCCGGCTCAAGGGGCTGGCCGGGATGAAGCGGACGGCCCGCTCGATCAAGGACCTCAAGGAGATCGCCACGCCCGACGGGCAGGCGCTGCCCGCGCTCGGCCCGGATCGCGAGCCGGTGACCCGCGATGGCTCCTGACGAGTCGGTCGTCCACATCGAGGGTCCCTGGACGCACCGCGCGGTGCACGCGGGCGGCACCCGCTTCCACGTCGTCGAGGCCGGCGAGGGCCCGCTGGTCCTGCTGCTGCACGGCTTCCCGCAGTTCTGGTGGACGTGGCGGCACCAGCTCGTCTCGCTGGCCGCGGCCGGCTTCCGCGCCGTGGCGCCCGACCTGCGCGGCTATGGCGGCAGCGACAAGCCGCCGCGCGGCTACGACCTGCCCACGCTGGCCGCCGACGCGACCGGGCTGATCAGGGCGCTCGGCGAGACCGGGGCGGTCGTGGTCGGGCACGACTGGGGCGGGCTGCTGGCCTGGACGATGGCCGTACAAGACCCCAAGTGCGTGCGCCGGCTCGTCGCCGTGTCCGCGCCCCACCCGCTGCGGCTGCGCAACGCCCTGCTGACCGACCCCTTCGGGCAGCTCAGGGCCAGCCGCAGGACGATCGGCTTCCAGCTCCCACTGCTGCCCGAGCGGCGGCTCACCCGGCACGACGCCGCGCTGGTCGGGCGGCTGCTGGAGGAGCGGTCGCGGCCCGGCTGGCCGGAGCAGGAGGAGGCGCGGACGTATCGGGAGGCGTTCAGGATCCCGACCGTGTCGCACTGCGCGCTGGAGTACCACCGCTGGTTCGGCCGCTCCCAGCTGCGGCCCGACGGGCGGCGGTACGCGCGGCTCATGCGTACCGAGGTGGAGGCGCCCACGCTGCACCTGCACGGGGCGCTCGACCCCAGCGTGCTGCCGCGCACGGCGCAGGGTTCGAGCCGCTACGTCGCGGCACCTTACCGGTGGCGGCTGTTCGAAGGGGCCGGCCACTTCCCCCACGAGGAGATTCCCGACGTGTTCGACACCGAGCTGCTCGGCTGGCTGGACGATCCGGAGCCCGACCGATGAGAGACCGCGACCCCGAGGGCAGGCCGCGCAACGCCCGGCCGCGCGACGCCTACGGCCGGCCCCTCCCCTACGGGTCCCCCGGCATGCCCAGGGTGCCCGACGACTACGCCCCCACCACCGAGCAGGCCCTGGCCGACGGGCGGCGCTTCCTGGAAGAGGGGCTGCCGTTCAACGCGCACGAGGTGTTCGAGGGGCGGTGGAAGTGCGCGCCCGAGGAGGAGCGGGAGCTGTGGCAGGGGCTGGCGCAGATCTGCGTCGGGCTGACGCACCTCCAGCGCGGCAACGGGCGCGGCGCGATGACGCTCTTCAGCCGGGGCGCGGCCAAGGCGCAGTCGTACGGCGGCGCGTACGACCCCGTCGGCAAGGCGGCCTCGTCGCTGACCCAGGACACCGACCCCGGCGAGGCCATCGCCCTGATCCTCGACAAGCTCCCCGCCTAGCCGAGCGCGGCGCGGCGTCACCTCCGCCCCTGTGGATCAGTCGCACTCCTGCGTGCTGGCCGGCGTCGTGTCGTTGCGGCCCGCCGAGGCGTCGGGGGCGACCTCCTCGGCCGTCAGCACGTAACCGGTCTGCTCCTCGTTGATCGCGGCCGCGAAGATCACGCCGTAGACCTGGCCGTCGACCGTGAGCAGCGGCCCCCCGGAGTTGCCCGGCAGCACCTGGCCGCGGATCGCGTACACCTTCCGCCGGACCGTGTTCTCCCGGTAGATGTCGGGGCCCTCGGCCTCGAGCTGGCTGCCGATCCTGGCCGGCTCGGCGGTGAAGCCCTTGCCCTTGGGGAAGCCGGCGATGATCGCGTTGTCGCCGCGGCGCCCCTCGCCGTCGAAGGAGAGCTGCGGCAGGTCGAGCCCCGGCACGTAGAGGACGGCGATGTCGCGGCGCGGGTTGTAGCGCACGACCGTGGCCGCGTGGCGGTCGCCGTTGTGGTCGATGACCTGGAGGTCGCGGGTGACGCCGGCGACCACGTGCGCGTTCGTCATGATGCGGCCGCGCGCGTAGACGAAGCCGGTGCCCTCGATGTGCTTGTTGCAGCTCTGGGCGTCGCCCTGCACCTTCACGATCGCCTCGCGGGCCCGGCCCAGCTTGGCGCCCTGCAGCACGCTCTGGTCGGGCGGCTGCACGTCGATCAGCGCACCCGCCCCGATCGCGTCGAAGACCGGCGGGAACTCCGAGCGGTCGATGAACTTCTTGAACGGCTGCTGCCAGTTGCGCGCGGCCTGCGGGATGGCGTCGTCGACGGTGGTGAGCAGCGCGGAGTTCTTCACCTGGTCGACGAGCGGGCTGAACGCGGTGGAGACGATGAGCGAGCCGATCAGCCACGCGATGACCAGCACCGACAGCGCGCTCGCGAACGTGCCGCCGATCGCGTCGGCCATCTTCGCCGGCTCCCACGTGACGTGGCTGCGTACGACGGCGCCGAGCGTCGAGGACGCGAACTGCCCGATGGTCGCCGACAGGAACACGATCACGATGGCCAGCAACGCCTGCGGCGTGTCACCGTCGACGACCGCCTTCGAGACCGGAGGCGCGATGAACACGCCCAGCACGGCGCCGCCCACGAACCCCACGAAGCTCATCGCCCCGATGATGAAACCCTGCCGGTAACCCGAGATGCCGAAGGCGATCACGAGGCCGATCAAGATGAGGTCAAGCAGATCACCGCGCACGCTTCAAAGGTAACCAGCGATACGGTCAAGTGTGCACGTCTTCGATCAGGACGACGTCACTCACCTGGCTATCTTGAGCGGTATGCCGCCGGACGAGGGAACAGTGCGCGAACTCATCCAGGCTGCGCTGCGCGACACCGATCCTGACGGCCCGCTGCGCTGGCACGTCATCTCGTTGCTGCGCCAGCGGGGCGACCTGGAGTCGTTCATCGAGGCCAGGCGGCTGTGCGCCGCCGACACCGTGGAGGAGCGGCTGCTGGGCGTCGACATCATGGGCATGCTGCGGCCGTTCGTGGACCGCACGCTGCCGGTGCTGCGCTACCTGGCCGCCAGCGAGGACGACGCCGTGGTGCTCTACTCGGTGCTGATCGCGTTCGGCCATCTGGCGGACCCGCGGTCGCTGCCGTCCGTGATCGACCTGGCCGGTCACATGGACCCGCGGGTCAGGTACGGGGCGGCGTACGCGCTGCAGCACGTGCTCGGGGACCCGCCCGACAGGGCGGGGCTGGAGACGCTGCGCACGCTGGCGGCCGACAGCGACGCCGACGTGGCCGGCTGGGCCGCACTCGGCGTCGCGCTCCGGTCAGCGCGCTGACATCAAGGTCATCCGGTACGGGCGGAGAGCCGCACCACGTCGGGCGGCAGGTCCTCCATGCGCGTCGGATCCCACGGCCGTTCGAGCCCGCCCTCGCGCAGGACGGTGTCGAGGATCATCGCGGTGAACCCCCACACCAGCATGCCCCGCACCCGGAACGCCGGCCCCGCCGTGCCGCGCGGATGCCGCAGCATGACCCGGTTGGCGGGATCGACCAGCTCGGCGATCGGCACCCGCTCGACGGAGTCGACCTCGTCAGGTGAGGCCGCGTGCACCGCGGACGGCTCCCGCCACCAGGCGATCACCGGCGTGACGCGGTTGTCGCTGTAGGGCAGGTAGAGCTCGGGCATCGTGCAGATGACGTGCACCCCGCGCGGGTCGGCCCCGGTCTCCTCCTCGGCCTCCCGCAGCGCGGCCTCGACCGGCCCCGCGTCCTCAGGGTCCACGCCGCCGCCGGGGAAGGCGGGCTGGCCCGCGTGCCGGCGCCCGCGCGTGCTGCGCTGGATGAGCAGCACGTCAGGGCCGTGCGGCCCCTCGCCGAACAGCATCAGCACCGCGGCCTCGCGCCCGCGCCCGTCGGGGGGCCGGAGGGGGGCGGGAACCCGGATCCGCTGCGCTTGCGCCGCCAGTCTCTCCAGCCAGTCGGGCACTTGGGTCACGCATCCTCCAACACGCCGCGCCGCGAATGACTTCCCCGCATCAGGAGAACGGGCCGGTGACTTCCCCGCATCAGGAGAACGGGCCGGTGACTTCCCCGCATCAGGAGAACGGGCCGGATCGGACGAGCTTCTGGGCCTCGGCCTGGCCAGTGGGGCCGGTGCCGTACGAGGGGCAGAGCGCGGCCAGCGGGCACACGCCGCACGCGGGCCGGCGGGCGTGGCAGATGCGGCGGCCGTGCCAGATCACCCGATGGGAGAAGATCGTCCACTCGCGCTTGGGGAGCAGCTCGGCCACGACGTGCTCGATCTTGACGGGGTCGGTCTCGTCGGTCCAGCCGAAGCGGCGTACGAGGCGCTGGAAGTGCGTGTCGACGGTCAGGCCAGGCACCCCGAAGGCGTTGCCGAGCACGACGTTGGCCGTCTTGCGGCCCACGCCGGGCAGCGTGACCAGGTCCTTCAGCTTGGCGGGCACCTCGCCGCCGTACCGGTCGCAGACCGCCTGCGCCATGCCGATGATGCTGTTGGTCTTCGCGCGGAAGAAGCCGGTGGACCGGATGATCTCCTCCATCTCCTCCCGGTCGGCGGCGGCGTAGTCCTCCACCGTCGGATATTTCGCGAAGAGGGTGGGGGTGACCATGTTGACCCGCTTGTCCGTGCACTGCGCGGAGAGGATCGTCGCGACCAGCAGCTCCAGCGGATTGCGGAAGTCGAGCTCACAATGGGCGTCAGGGTAGGTCTCCGCGAGGATGCGGTTCATCTTGCGCGCCCGCCGCACCAGTGCCAGCTGGGTCTCCGGCTTGCGCCCCGCCGCGTTCGTCGCCGCGTTCGTCGCCATGCCCGCAAGAGTAGAAGCTCCCGCGAACGGTTGAACCCAAGACGGCCCCGACCGCGTACAACCCGGTGCATCGGAAGGGGGCTCGGCCATGGGTGATCAGGGCTCGACACTGGCGGACTTCGTCAAGCAGGCAGGACCGCTGCGCGGGCAGGCGCTGCACCGGCTGGCCGTGAGCTGCGTGGCCGCCCTGGCCAAGCTGCACGCGCGCGGCACCACCGGCATCAGGCCCACCAAGGAGAGCGTGGCGCTCGGCGCGCACGGGCAGGTGCTCATCGGCTGGCAGACCGTCCCGTCCCCCGGCCCGCTGCCGGCGGCGGACGACGTACGCGCCTGGGCCGACCTGGTCGTCTTCGCCGCGACCGGCGCCGAGGACGGCGACCTGCGCGCCCTGGCGCCCGCGCTGCGCATCGCGATCCAGCAGTGCCGCCTCCCCGACCCGGCCGCCCGCCCGAAGTCGGTGGACGTCCTGCGCGTCCTGCTCAGCCGCTCGATGGCGGCGGCGGTCGCCTCAGTGGACGACCTCCTGTCGCAGGCCGGCTGAGCCCAGGAGCCGGTCCGGTCACAGTACGGAAACGGTCGTCCGGTACCTTTCCCCCGGGACTCCACGCACCTGGGCAAGCCCAGAACACTCCGGCATTCCCATAACCTGATGTGTGCTGCCTGGAGTGGGGTGAGTCACAATGGCAGCAGAGGAGGCAGAGTGAACACCGAAGATGTGCTGGGCAAGGCCCCCCTGTTCGCCGCGCTGGACCGCGAGAGCGCCGCGGCGCTGCGCACGAGCATCACCGAGGTCCAGCTGTCGAAGGGGCAGACGCTCTTCCACGAGAACGAGACGGGCGACCGGCTCTACGTCGTGCTGGAAGGCAAGATCAAGCTTTCCCGCACCTCCCCGGACGGGCGGGAGAACCTGCTGAGCGTGCTGGGGCCGAGCGAGATGTTCGGCGAGTTGTCGCTGTTCGACCCGCGGCCGCGCACGGCCACGGCGACGGCGCTGACCGAGGTGCGCCTGGCCGGGCTGGGCCACGACGACCTGCGGCCGTGGCTGACCGGCCGGCCCGAGGTGGCGCTGCACCTGCTGCGCGCGCTGGCGCAGCGGCTGCGCCGCACCAACGACGTGCTGGCCGACCTGGTCTTCACCGACGTGCCGGGGCGGGTGGCCAAGCAGTTGCTCGATCTGGCCGAGCGGTTCGGCAACAAGACCGACGACGGCCTGCGGGTGCACCACGACCTGACGCAGGAGGAGCTGGCGCAGCTTGTCGGCGCCTCGCGGGAGACGGTCAACAAGGCGCTGGCGGACTTCGCGCAGCGCGGCTGGCTGCGGATCGAGGCGAAGGCCGTGGTCATCCTCGACATGGACCGGCTCTACAACCGGTCGAGGTGAGCCGGGGCCGGTCAGGGCGAGTCGAGGTAGTCGAGCTGGGCCACCACTGACATCTCGGCGGCGGGCCAGAGTGAGCGGTCGACGTCGGCGTACACGATCTTGACAATCTCGCGCGGCGTGCGGGCGCCCTGTGCGCGCGCCGCCTTGATCTGGTCGAGCCGTTCGCGCCGGTGCGCGATGTAGCCGTCGAGGGCGCCGATCGGGTCGGGCAGCACCGGCCCGTGGCCGGGCAGCAGCGCCTGCGCGTCGAGGCTCTCGGCGACCGCTCTGAGGCGGTCGAGGCTGCGCAGGTAGTCGGCGAGGCCGCCGTCGCGGGCGATGATCGTGGTGCCGCGGCCGAGCACGGTGTCGCCGGTCAGCATGGCGCGGTCGGCGGGCAGCCAGAAGCACAGCGAGTCGAACGAGTGGCCCGGCGTGCCGTACACGTGGACCTCCAGGCCGCCCACGGGGACCACGTCGCCGTCGCCGAGCCCTTCTTCGCCGAGCCGGTGGCGCGGGTCGAGGGCGCGGACGGGGGCGTCCACCATGCGGGCGAAGCGGCGGGCGCCGCCGCTGTGGTCGAAGTGGCCGTGGGTGAGCAGGATGGTGGTGACGCGGCGCTCGCCGAGCCGGTCGCGTACGCGGCTCAGGTGCGCCTGGTCGTCGGGCCCGGGATCGACGACAATCACCTCGTCGCCGGCGCCGATCACCCAGGTGTTGGTGCCGTCGAGGGTCATGGCGGAGGGGTTGGGGGCGAGCAGGTTCTCGGCGTGCTCGGTGCGGGAGCCGTCGGGGGTGCCGATGGGGATGTGCAGGCCGCTCACGACGTCACCAGCCGCATCTCGCCATCGATCTCGACCGCCCTGGGCATGATCGTGACGATCTCGCGGTGCGCCGCCAGGACGCCGTCGAGGTCGTCGTACGCGGCCAGCTCGGCCAGGGTGGCGCGGGTGGGCGGCATCAGGAAGAAGTCGCCGGCCAGGGCGTCGGCGGGCCGCCGCCACACCACCCGGTCGGCCTCCCCGCCCACGTCGCGGGTGCGCTGCCCCTCGGGCAGCACGGCGACGAAGAAGCGGGTGTCGAAGCGTTTGTGCTCGATCTCCGGCGTGATCCAGTGCGCCCACGCCTTGAGCAGGTCGGTACGCAGCACCAGCCCGCGCCGGGCGAGGAAGTCGGCGAAGCCGAGGCTGCGGTCGATGAGCGCGAGCCGGTCGGCCTCCCAGTCGTCGCCGGTCGTGTCGGCCACCACGGAGTCGGGCCCGGGGCCCGCGAGGAGCACGCCGGACTCCTCGAACGTCTCGCGCACGGCCGCGCACACGAGCCCGCGCGCCAGCCGTTCGTCCGCCTTGAAGACCTCGCCCCACGCGGCGGGGGACGGCCCGGCCCAGGCGACGGCCTGGTCGGTGTCGCGAGCGTCCACGGAGCCGCCGGGGAAGACGTACGCGCCCGCGGCGAAGGCCATCGTGGCCTTGCGGCGCAGCAGGTAGACCTCGGGGCCAGGGCGCAGGAGCACCACCGTGGCGGCGTCCCGGGCCGGCACGGGCTGGACCCGGCCGGCCAGGACGTCGCGCGCCCGGTCGGCGAGCTCGGCTGGAAGCGGCAATCCGGTCACATGACCTCCTTCTAGAACATCACTCGGTCATGGTGACATATGCCCGTTCAGCCGACTTCGGCGATCAGCTCCACCTCGACGGGCGCGTCGAGCGGCAGGGAGGCCACGCCCACGGCGCTGCGCGCATGCTTGCCCTGGTCGCCGAACACCTCGGCCAGCAGGTCGCTGGCGCCGTTGGCCACCTGCGGCTGCTCGGTGAAGTCGGGGGCGCTGGCCACGAACACCACGACCTTGACGATCCGCCGCACCCTGGACAGCTCGCCCAGCTCGGCCTTCAGCGCCGCCAGCGCGTTGAGCACGCAGATGCGGGCCTGCGCCTTGCCCTCGTCGACGCCCAGGTCGACGCCGAGCTTGCCGGTCTGGTGCAGCTTGCCCTCGATCACCGGCACCTGGCCGGAGGTGTAGAGCAGGTCACCGGTGCGGACGACGGGCAGGTAGGAGCCCGCGGGCTTGGCCGGCGCCGGCAGCGTGAACCCCAGCTCCTCGACCCGCTGCTCGGGCGTCGTCACTGCTTCTCCCTCTTGAAGTACGCGACTAGCTGCTCGGGCGTGGCACCCTGGACGATCTGGACCAGCTCCCAGCCGTCGGCGCCGAAGTTGTCGAGGATCATCTTCGTGTTGTGGATCAACACGGGGGCCGTGAGGTACTCCCATTTCTTCATGGGGATCACACTAGTGTGAGCAATCTCAAAGGTTGGTCGCAGGCGGACGACAAGTGACCGTTCGGTAGCGTGGAAACGTGGACTCTCCGGACACGGATTGGGCCGACGTACGACTGCACGTCGTCACCGGCAAGGGCGGCACCGGCAAGACGACCGTCGCCGCCGCTCTCGCTCTCGCCCTGGCCTCAGGCGGCCGCAAGGTGCTGCTGGTGGAGGTGGAGGGCAGGCAGGGCATCGCGCAGATCTTCGACCTGCCGCCGCTGCCGTACGAGGAGCGCAGGATCGCGGTGGCGCCCGACGGCGGCGACGTGTACGCGCTGGCCATCGACCCCGAGGAGGCCATGCTCGAGTACATGGAGATGTTCTACGGGATGCGCCGGGCGGGCCGGGCGCTGACCAAGATGGGCATCGTCGACTTCGCCACCACCGTGGCCCCGGGCTTCCGCGACGTGCTCGTCACGGGCAAGACCACCGAGGCCGTGCGCAGGCGGGGCAGGAACGGCCGCCGCGTCTACGACGCCGTCGTGCTCGACGCGCCGCCCACCGGCCGCATCACGCGCTTCCTGAACGTCACCAAGGAGGTCGCGGGCCTGGCCAGGGTCGGCCCCATCAAGAACCACTCCGAGCTGGTCAGCGGTGTCGTGAAATCTCCTGAGACTGCCGTGCACTTCGTCACGTTGCTGGAGGAGATGCCGGTGCAGGAGACCCTCGACGGCATCGCCGAGCTGCGCGCGGCCGGCCTGCCGGCCGGCGGCATCTTCATCAACATGGTGCGGCAGTCCCTGCTGCCCCAGGCCGCCCTTGACACGGCTGTCAAGGGCCGCTTCGACTCCGAGGAGCTGGCGGTCGGCCTCAAGGCGGCCGGCGTCACCGACGGCTCGCAGGCCCAGGCCTTGGCCGAGGCGCTGGCCGAGGAGGTCGAGGAGCACGCCCACCGCACCGAGCTGGAGCGCGCCGAGCGCGAGTCGCTGACCGAGGCCGGCCTGACCAGGTACGAGCTGCCGCTGCTGGCCGACGGCGTGGACCTGGCCGGCCTGTACGAGCTGGCAGAGAGCATGCGCAACCAGGGAGCAGCGTGAGAAAGCCCGCCCGGCTCGACATCGACGCCATCCTCGACGACAAGGGCACCCGCATCATCGTCTGCTGCGGCGCCGGCGGCGTGGGCAAGACCACGACCGCGGCGGCGCTCGGCCTGCGCGCCGCCGAGCGCGGCAGGTGCGCGGTCGTGCTGACCGTCGACCCCGCCAGGCGGCTGGCCCAGTCGATGGGGCTGACCGAGCTGGACAACACCCCGCGCCTGGTCAGCTCGCCCGAGGGCGGCGGCCAGCTCTACGCGATGATGCTCGACATGAAGCGCACGTTCGACGAGATCATCGAGGCGCACGCCGATCCCGAACGGGCCCGCCAGATCCTGTCGAACCCCTTCTACCAGTCCCTGTCCTCCAGCTTCTCCGGCACCCAGGAGTACATGGCCATGGAGAAGCTGGGCCAGCTGCGCCGCTCCGACGAGTGGGACCTGATCATCGTCGACACGCCGCCCTCACGCTCCGCGCTCGACTTCCTCGACGCGCCCGAGCGGCTCGGGCGCTTCCTCGACGGCCGGTTCATCAAGCTGCTGACGGCGCCCGCCAAAGCCGGAGGGCGCAGCGCGTTCCGGCTGCTCAACGCCGGGTTCGGGCTGATGGCGGGAGCGATGACGAAGCTGCTCGGCGCCCAGGTGATCAAGGACCTGCAGACGTTCGTGTCGGCGCTCGACGCGGTGTTCGGCGGGTTCAGGCAGCGGGCCGAGATGACGTACCGGCTGCTGCAGGCGCCCGGCACGGCCTTCCTGGTGGTGGCCGCGCCCGAGCGCGACGCGATGCGCGAGGCGTCCTACTTCGTCGAGCGCCTGGCCGAGGAGCGCATGCCCCTGGCCGGCCTCGTGGTCAACCGGGTGCACGTCTCGCCCGCCTCGGGGCTCTCCGCCGCCCGCAGCGCCGCCGCCGCGGAGGACTTGGAGTCGAGGGGCGAGCACGAGCTCACCGCCGCCGTGCTGCGGCTGCACGCCGGGCGAATGCAGCTCGCCGCTCGCGAGAGCCGCGAGCAGGAGCATTTCGTCTCGGCCCACCCCACGGTGCCCGTGGTGCAGGTCCGCGCCATGTCCGAGGACGTACACGATCTCACGGGTCTGCGGGAGATCGGTAACCTGCTGGCCACCGCATAGAAGTACGGCCGGCGGCGGCGCCGGCCGTACGCGGTCGCCGGGCTGGGGTCAGCCGGCGATCAGCTCGTTGGTTCGTTCGTACTCTTCCTTGGCCGACTCGAGCAGCTCTCGCCACGAGTCCACGTCGGGCCGCCGTCGAAGCAGCGCACGTCGTTCCCGTTCTGTCATACCGCCCCACACCCCGAACTCGATGCGGTTGTCCAGCGCATCGGCGAGGCATTCAGTACGGACCGGGCAGCCACGGCAGATGAGCTTGGCCCTGTTCTGCGCGGCGCCCTGCACGAACAGGGCATCCGGATCCGCACCTTTACAGGCGGCACGGGAGGTCCAATCCGTGATCCACATTTTTCGACCCCACTCCCCTTAGGTGGTCAGTCGTCATTTGGGGCCGACGGGCGCGGGCGCCGAGCCTCCGTATTCAGTTGCCGCAGAGGAGAACGTACGCAACTACCCGTTCGGGCCGACAGACCCCAGAGGACCAATTTCTCGCGGCCGTCTTGACCGGGAATGACTAGTCACCCCCGCCAGTCAAGGCGAAATGGTGTCGTGCTACCGATTCGGTCAGTGTTTCCGCGTACTCTTGGTACCGTGCAAGCCCAGCGCAAAGATCGCTCCAACCCCGTGCTCAACGTCCTGCGACTGCTGATCGCAGGCGCCGCGGCGGGGGTGCTCGCGGCTGCCGTGGCCTTGCCGGCGGTCGGCGGTGCGGGCATGTCCACCAGGAGCGCGGTGGAAGCACTCGACCTCAAGCCCGAAGAGCTCGACGAACCTCCTCTGTCCGAACGCACCGAGATCTTTGATGCCGACGGCAAGAAGATCGCCCAGTTCTACTTCGAGAACCGGCAGTCCGTGACCCTCGACAAGGTCGCCCCGATCATGCAGACGGCGCTGATCGCGATCGAGGACTTCCGTTTCTACCAGCACGGGCCGATCGATGTGGAGGGAACGGTCAGAGCGCTGGTGAAGAATATGAGCAGCGGCGGCGTCACGCAGGGCGGCTCGTCGATCACCCAGCAGTACGTCAAGCAGGTGCTGGTCAACAAGGCGGAGACGCCCGAGGAGCAGGCGGCCGCCATCGCGCCGACGGTCTCGCGCAAGCTGTCGGAGCTGCGCTACGCCATGGCGATCGAGAGGAAGTACTCGAAGAACCAGATTCTCGAGAAATATCTCAACATCGCCTACTTCGGCGCGGGCGCGCACGGCATCCAGGCGGCGGCCAAGCGCTTCTTCAACAAGTCGGCCGCCGACCTCAACCTCGTCGAGGCCGCCACGCTCGCGGGCGCCGTCCAAAACCCGGCCCGCACCGACCCGAACGTGGGCCCCGAGTCCCGCCAGCGGCTGCTGGAGCGGCGCAACATCGTGCTCGACCGGATGGCCGAGCTGAAGAAGATCACCGCCGAGGAGGCCGCGGCCGCCAAGGAGAAGAAGCTGGGCTACAAGGACGTCAAGGTGCCCGGCGGCTGCGAGGCCAGCAAATATCCGTACTTCTGCCTCTACGTTCAGTACGAGATCCTCAACAACGAGGACTTCGGCAAGAACCAGGACGAGCGCAGGAAGCTGCTCCAGCGCGGCGGCCTTCGGATCAAGACCACGATCGACCCGAAGATGCAGGAAGCCGCCGAGAAGGCGATCAAGAAGTACGTCAGCACCAAGGACAAGCCCGTGGCCTCGCAGGCCATGGTGGTGCCCGGCACCGGCGAGATCAAGGCCATGGCCGCCTCGCGCAAGTTCGGCGGCAGCAAGAAGAAGAACGAGATGAGCTACAACATCGTGGCCGACGCGGCACACGGTGGCGGGCGCGGTTTCCAGCAGGGCTCCACGGCCAAGGTCTACACGCTGGCCGCCGCCCTGGAGGAGGGCCTCAAGTACGGCGACGGCTTCCCCGCCCCCGCGGGCTACCAGGCCGCCAGTTACGGCTCGTTCAAGAACTGCAAGGGCCAGAACGTCGGCGACCCCAGCCACACCGTGCGCAACTCCAGCGAGGGCGGCGGCGGCTTCAAGACGCTGCAGACGGGCACCTGGGGCTCGGTGAACACGTTCTTCCTCAAGCTGCAGGAGAAGGTCGGGCTCTGCGACACGGTCAAGATGGCCAAGAAGCTCGGCGTCAAGCGGGCCGACGGGCAGAAGCTGTCGGAGGTCGAGACGTTCACGCTCGGCGTCAACGAGGTCGACCCCGTCACCATCGCCAGCTCCTACGCCGTCTTCGCCTCGCGCGGCCAATACTGCAAGCCGCTGGCCATCACCGAGATCAAAGACCGGTTCGGCAAGGCCAAGCAGTACAAACCGAAGTGCTCCCAGGTGCTGGACGAAGAGGTCGCCGACGCGGTCAGCGGCATCCTGTCCGGCGTGTTCACTAAGGGCACCATGACGGAGGTCGGCGGCATCGGGCGCGACGCGGCCGGCAAGACGGGCACGACCGACAACTACATGTCCGCCTGGTTCGCCGGCTACACCCCGAACATGGCCTCCGCCGTCAGCCTCGGCGACCCGCGCGGCACCTCCGCCCACAAGCTCATCGGCATCACCATCGGCGGGCGCTACTACCCGTACGTGTACGGGTCGTCCATCTCGGGGCGCATCTGGAAGGACTCCATGCTGCAGGCGCTCAAGGGCGTCGAGCCGGTCGACTTCCACGCCGTCGACACCTCGCGCTTCGGCGGTTGCACCGACAACTGCGCGCCCAAGCCGAAGAAGGACAAGAAGGGCGACGACGGGCCCCGCGACCCGTTCGACATCTTCGACCCGGGCAACAACGGCGACGGGCCGCCCGACGGGCGCGGCGGCGGGTTCGACGAAGGGCCCGGCGGCGGGCGCGGCGGCCGGGGCGCCGGCGACGCCGGCCCGATCATCACCCCTGGCCGCTGAGGCCCGAACATCGCCCCTGGCCGCTGAGAGGCGCTGAGGCCTCCGCCCGCCCGCGCAGCCGGGCTGGGGGAGGCCTCGGTCCACCAGGGCCCCCTTGAGGGCCCTCAGGGGCGCAGAGAAGCGCCGACGGTCCGCTCGGCCCCTCCCTTACTTGGCCAGGCGGGCCTTGACGGCTTACTTGGCCAGGCGGGCCTTGACGGCGGCGGCCACCCGGCCGCCCTCGGCCCGGCCCGCGACCTTCGGATTGACCGCCTTCATGACCTGACCCATCGCCTGCGGCCCCGCGGCACCCGTCTCCGCGACGGCCGCCTCCACCAGCTCGGCCAGCTCCTCGTCCGACAGCTGCGCGGGAAGGTACTCCTCCAGCACCGCCTGCTCGGCCAGCTCCGCCTCGGCCTGCTCCTTGCGCCCCGCGTTGCCGAACGCCTCGGCCGCCTCGCGCCGCTTCTTCGCCTCCTTGGTCAGGACCTTGATGACCTCGTCGTCGGACAGCTCCCTGGCCTGCTTGCCCGCGACCTCCTCGACGTTGATCGCCGCCAGTGCCATGCGGACCGTCCGCAGACGTACCTCGTCCTTGCTCTTCAGCGAGGCCGTCAAGTCGGCCTTCAGCTTGTCCTTCAATGCGCTCATGCGCTCCATCTTGCCGCCTGCGCGGACCCTCCCGTCGCCGTCCGGCCGATGTCACGCCGGATCTCGGGCATCATGAAGAGGTGAGGAAAGCCGTCGCTGTACCCCTGTCCATGCTCGGTCTCGGCCTGGCCGGGCTGGGTTACGCCTCCGTCGTGGAGCGCAACTGGTTTCGCCTGCGCCGCTTCGACGTACCCGTCCTGGAGCGCGGCCAGCGTCCCGTGCGCGTCCTCCACCTGTCGGACCTGCACCTGACGCCACGCCGGACCATGCTGATCAACTGGGTCCGCTCGCTCGGCGCCCTGGAGCCCGACCTCGTCGTCAACACCGGCGACTCCATCGCCCACCCCGACGCCGTCCCCGCCCTCCTCCACGCCCTGGAGCCCCTGCTCTCCCGTCCGGGCCTGTTCGTCTACGGCTCCAACGACCTCTACGCCCCCAAGCCGAAGAACCCGGTCCGCTACCTGTGGCGCACCTCCAAGAACGACCACCGCCAGCACGTCCCCTCCCTGCCCTGGGAGGAGCTGGGGGCCGGCATGGCCTCGGAGGGCTGGCTCGACATGAACAACACCACGGCCCGCATCAAGGTCGGCGACCTCGACGTGGCCGTGGCCGGCATCCACGACTCCCACATCTCCCGCGACCGCTACGACCTCGTCGCCGGCCCCGCCCCCTCCGACGCCGACCTCCGCCTCGGCGTCATGCACTCCCCCGAGCCCCGCAACATGACCCGCTTCGCCGCCGACGGCTACCAGCTCCTGCTCGCCGGCCACACCCACGGCGGCCAGCTCTGCATCCCGTTCTACGGCGCCCTGGTCACCAACTGCGGCATCGACCGCGCCCGCGTCAAGGGTCTCAGCCGGCACGACTCCGCCTGGCTCCACGTCTCCGCCGGCCTCGGCACCTCCCCGTACGCACCGGCCCGCTTCGCCTGCTTCCCCGAGGCCTCGCTCCTGACCCTGGTGCCCCGGAGATAAAGGCGGTCACAAGCACCTTGGAAGTCCGCTAGACTTTTCAAGCACGCACACCACGGTGTGTGGGCCGGGGTGTAGCGCAGCTTGGCAGCGCGCTTCGTTCGGGACGAAGAGGTCGTGGGTTCAAATCCCGCCACCCCGACAGAGCTGAAAGGCCGCTTTCGACAACTGGAAGCGGCCTTTTACGTTTGCCTGGGCCCAACAGCATGGCCTTCGCAATAGGGCGCTTCGCGCCGGGGCTCAGACAGCGTCTCCCTTGGGGCTTCGCCCCAAACCCCGATCGAGGGGCTCCCGCCCTCGAGCTCCCCGCCGTTGAGCCACGTGCGGAGTCCGGAGGTTGGTTGGCCGAGTGCGGGATCCACAGTGGCTGGTGAATGGGGACGGAGATCGGGCGCGAGAAGATTCGCCGCAACATCGCCAACCGCGCACACGTGGGTGTTCGAGGCCGACGATGATGTGTCGCCACGCTCATACTGAAACCCGTCTGGATCTCTACTTCTGGGGCCCGGCCACCGACGGGCCGGGCCTGTACTTGTGCACGCCGCTGTTCATGACGCGCGTTCGACGTGCTGGTGACCAGCTACCAGGGTAATCCACACTTGGCGGGCCTCGCGGTAGCGGCCCCGGCCGGTCTCCTCGTACCCGACGCCCTCGACGTGGCGCAGGACGAAGAACCTCCCGGCCTCACAGCACCACTCGTACTCGCCGCAGCACGAGGTTTCCGTCACGCGGACGCGGCGGGCGCTGGTTGGGACGTGCGGCTCCCAGACATACACGGCGGCTTGCTTCCGGTTCACACAGCTCGGGGGCGGCGCCTGGCAGCGCCGCCCAGCCCGATGACTGATCTGACGTATGGATCCGCCGGCCCCACTCGGCGGCAGCGATGGCCTTCTCCCTGCGCAGCCGCAGCAGAGTCACGCCGTAGATGTAGGAGGGGTCCGATGCGTAACGGTCCAGACGCACGAACTGCACCGCGCCCGTGGCGCCGGGCCCTAACGACTCCAGCGCCTGCCGCAGGCGCACAGAGGCCCGCTCCAGCTCGCCGGTGATGCCGCATGAACCCCGGCCGTCGTCGTCAGAAGCCGTCCACGAGTAGAAACCCTCGGTGTCGAAGTTCCTGCGCCGTGCAATCTGGAGACGAACCACCAGGAGTCGAGTGGCGCGCCCGCGCGTGCGGCCAGGTCCTCGAATGGTGAGATGACGGTTTTCAAGACAGCTTCACGGGTTTCCGGTGAATGCGAGACGACGGAATCAGCAGCACCGCCGAAATGACGGTCAGCGCGGACAGCAGGCCGACGATCGCGACGCGTTCTCCTGAGCTGTACATGCTCAGGTGCCGCAGGTGGTAGAGCAGGTGGAAGCAGTTGAAGGCGAGCCAGGCGCCGCCGACCGTCCTGACGTACCGGTCGTCGTCGGCGAAGCGCCATGCCGCGATGGTGACGACGAGCATGGCCATGTACAACGCGGCCATGTCGGTGACCAGATGCTCGCTGAAGGGGCCGAGGCGGAGCAGCCAGCCCCGGCCGATGCCGGGAAAGGTCTCGTACCAGGTCTGGGGCGCGAAGTAGGCCCATACGTGAAGCAGGCAGGCGGCGATCAGGGTGCCGAGGAGGGTCCGGCGCGTTGTCAGGTTCGTCACGAAGATAAGACACGCCGCTCGCCGCCGTTCGTGACAGACGCCGGGTCAGGTCGGCGGGTCAGGTCGGCGGGTCAGGTCGGCGGGTCGGGAGGCAGCAGGCCGCGTACGAAGGCGCGGCGCTCGGCCGGCAGCCGGTGGGCCGCCGCCGCGGCGGCCTCGACCTCGGCCCGGCCTGGCCGGGCGGCTCGATGAGGGCGCGCAGGCTCGCCTCGAAGACCGCGCGCGGACGCCGCCGCGCGGGTTCTCGACGTCGCCCGTGCGGCGCGGGATCAGGTGGGTGTGGGCGTGGAAGATCGACTGGCCGGCCGAGGTGCCGCAGTTCATGCCGATGTTGAAGCCGTCGATGCTCGCGTCCTCGCGCATCAGCTCCGCGCGGATGACGTGCAGGGCGGCCCGGGTGTCCTCCGTCTCGGCGGGGGACATGTCGAAGAACGTCTCCACGTGGCGGGTGGGGATGACCAGGTAGTGGCCCTCCGTGACGGCGTAGGCGGACCGGAAGTAGGCGACGGTGCCGAGGGTGCGGACCTCGCGCTCGTCTCCGCTCAGGATCTGGCAGAACGGGCAATCCATGGACGGATCTTGCCAGATGATCCGGTCAGCGTTCGGCGGGGTGGAAGTCGTAGGGCTCGGAGTCGTAGACGTAGTAGACGCAGTCGGCGCCCGGGGCGCACTTGCCCCAGTGGACGGCCTTGGAGGGGTAGTAGAGGTAGTCGCCGGCGCCCACCCGGTAGGTCTTGCGCCCTTCCACGTGCCACAGCATGACCCCGGACACTCCCACGACGTGCTCGGGGCTGGTGTGCCAGTGCGGGGAGAACGGGGTGCCGGCCTTGAGGGTGAACATGGCCTCGGAGGGGCCGGTCTTCGGGTCGCCCTTGAGCTGGACGAACGTGCAGCCATCCAGCCCCTCGCAGGGGGAGCCCTGCTCCTTGTGCGAGTGGTAGACGGGCCGGGAGGGGCCGGAGTCGGCGAGTGAGCCGGTCGGACCGGTCAATACGACGGTCAGCGCACCGGCCAGGCCGGACAGGCCGGCCAGGAAAAGTCTCTTGCGCATGCTGGTCTCCCAAAGAATCGGACTACGGTCCGATTCAACATAACGGACTGTGGTCCGGTACGTCAACGCGCCCGATCCGCGAACCCGCGGCACGCCCGCGGCATCCAACCTGGCATGCACAAGATCCAGCGAGCCGCCGCAGTGTCCGTGTTGCCCCTCGCCGCGGCGCTGATCGCGCTCCCGGCGCAGGCCGCTCAGCAGCGTCCCGACGGCTGCCCGACGCCGACCTCGGCGGAGGCGAAGCGGTCGACCGACGCCAAGACCGACACGCCGCCCAGGGGGGCGGACGCGATCAAGGGGGTTCGCGTCGGCCACCTGCCGAAGGGGTTCACCTCCGGCGGCGTCGTCGTCAACAAGCACGACGGCATCACCGAGTACGGCTACCAGTGGAGCGACAACCGCGACGAGGTCGACCCCAAGCGGCGCTCGTTGTGGGTGCGGGTGGTGTGCTGGCCCAAGGCGAACGGGCTGAGCCGGCTCAAGAAGGCGCCGTTCGAGCTCGGCACGTTCTCCGGCGAGACGAGGACCGTGCGGATCGGCACCCGCCGGGTACTCACCCAGGACGCCGACGGCGCGCTGGGGCACGGGCGGTACGCGGGCTGGGTCGAGCGCAAGGGCGTCGTCGTCACCGTGCTGGCCAGCACGCCCCTGGTCCCGGACCTGGCGAAGATCATCAACGGGATCAAGCTCTGAGCCGTCCGGGCGGGCCTTCCAAGGGGAGCGTGGCGATGTTGATCGACGGGGACCCGCAGCGGCTCGGCGGCTACTGGCTGGCCGGGCGGCTCGGCGCGGGCGGGCAGGGCGTGGTCTACGAGGCGTACGCCGAGGACGGCCGGCGCGTGGCCATCAAGGTCCTGCACGGCGACCAGGCCGCCCAGCTCGCCCGGGAGGTGACCGCGGCGCAGCGGGTGGCCGCGTTCTGCACCGCCCCCGTCATCGAGGCCGTGCTGGAGGGGCCGCGGCCGTACGTCGTCAGCGAGTACGTCGAGGGCCCGAGCCTGCGCAAGGCGGTCGCCGACGGCCGCCGCTTCGGCGGCGCCGACCTGCACCGGCTCGCCACGGCGGTGGCCACCGCGCTGACCGCGATCCACGACGCCGGAGTGATCCACCGCGACCTGAAGCCCGACAACGTGCTGCTCGGCCCGGACGGCCCGCGCGTCATCGACTTCGGCATCGCCCGGACGGCGGAGATGTCGCTGACCGCGACGGGCCTGGTGACGGGCACGCCCACGTACATGGCGCCGGAGGTGTTCAGCGGGCAGCGGGCCGGGATGCCGGCGGACGTGTTCGCCTGGGGCGGCATCATGGTGTACGCGGCGACCGGCGCGGACCCGTTCGAGGCCGAGAGCCTGGGCGGGGTCATGCACCGGGTGCTGTCGGCCAGCCCCGACCTCAGCCCCTTGCCCGACTCGGTGCGCCCGCTGGTGGCCGCCGCGCTCGGCAAGGACCCGGCGCAGCGGCCCACCGCGCGGCAGCTCCTGATGGCGCTGATCAGCGCCGACTCCGTGCTCGACACCGCCCACCTGCTGGCCCAGGGCAGCGGACGGGCGGCCGGCATGGCCGTCGAGGCCGACGACCCGGGGCTGGGCGCGCTGGCCGAGCAGGCGTACGAGCTGCTCGGGCGCGACGAGCACGAGCTGGCCGCCGAGGTGTTCCTGCGGCTGGTCACCGTGGGCGAGCGCGGCGAGCTGCTGGTACGGCGCGCCGCCCTGTCGGAGCTGATGGAGGGCCGGCCGCTGCCCGAGTCGGCGGCCGTGGCGAGGATCCTGGAGGTCTTCGGCTACCTGCTCGGCCGCGACGGCGAGGAGGTGTGGCTGTCGCGTCCGGCGCTGCCGCACGCCTGGCCGCGCTACCGCCGCTGGATCGAGGCGAACCGGGACGGGCTGGCCGTGCACCGCGAGATCCTGCTCGCGGCCGGCCGCTGGCACCGGTCCGGGCGCAGGGACGGGGACCTGTTCCAGGACCACAGCCTGGAGAACGCGCTGCAGTGGGCCGCCACCGCCCGCCGCAACATCACGCTGTCACCCCTCGAAAGGGACTTCCTCGACGCGGGCGCCCGGCTCACCAGGCGCAGGGCCCGGCGGAACCGGCTGGTCACGCTCAGCATGGCGGGCCTGCTGGTGATCTCGCTGGTCGCCGCCGGGCTGGCCGTCCAGCAGGGCATCCTGGCCGACCAGCGGGCCGAGGCGATCGCGGTGCAGCGCGACCGGGCCGAGGGGGCGCGGCTGGCGCAGGTCGCCGACGAGCTGCGGCAGCGCGACCCGAGGGTGGCGATGCAGCTCAGCGTGGCCGCGTGGCGGCTGGCCGGGACGCCCGGCGCCCGGGCGGCGCTGACGGCCTCGCTCGCGCAGCGCGAGGTGGCCGCGTTCAAGGACCCGGCGCAGGCCGGCGACACGGTCCGCGCGCTGAGCCGCGACGGCAGGATCCTGGCCAGCGTGAGCGACGACGCGATCCGGCTCTGGGACGTGCGCACCGGCAGGCGCGCGGGCGGCGTCGCCCGGCTCGGGCTGCGGGCCGGCGAGGCGCTGGTGGCGGTCGCGCTGTCGCCCAGCGGCCGGGACGTGCTGCTGACCACGTCCGAGCGGCTCGTCGTGTGGCGCCCGGCCACCGGCCGCGCGGTCCGCTCGTGGCGCATGCCCAAGGACATCCAGGCGTACGGCCGGTACGGCACCGTCGACCGGTACGTGCTGACCGAGTACGCCGACGACGACGGCCACGCGTACCACCACGTCTGGGACCTCGACCGCGGCACCCGCAAGGCCATCGCCGCCTACGACGGCGCGATGACGGCGGCGGGTGACGCGATCTACGTGCGGGCCGGCGGCGCGCGCGGCCGGATCGAGCGGCGCGGCCTGCCCGACCTGGACCTGCAGCTCAGCCAGCCCCCGGCGGCGGCCTGCGACTGCCCGGCCCCGCTCGCCGTCACGCCCGGCGGCGGCGACCTGATCGAGCGGACGAAGAACGACCTGACCGTCCAGCCGGTCAAGGACCGCGACGCGTCGGGCGCCACCCTGCAGACCGGCGTCCAGCCGTGGAACGGCGGCGAGCTCACCGTCAGCCCCGACGGCCGGCTGTTCGCCTCGGTCACCGCGTCGCAGATCCAGGTGTGGCGGGCCTTCGACGACCACCTGACCACGCTGCACCTGCCCACCGGCACCGACAACGGGTCCCAGCTCCCGCAGGTCGGCTTCGACGGCGACACCCTGCGCTACCTGAGCGAGGACCACGTCTTCACCGCCGACCTGAGCGACCTGCCCATCGAGCGGGCGAAGTTCACGCCGTGGTCGCCGCCCCTGCTGGGCCCCGGAGCGCGGCACCTGCTCGGGGTGAACACCGACGGCGACACGGTCTACCTGGGCGAGCGGCGCGGCCAGGGCATGCGGCCGGCGCTCCGGGTCACCGGCGGATCGGGGTCCGTGCAGGGCACCGCGTTCAGCCCGGACAGCCGCCTGGTGGGCGTGGGCGCCGACACCACGATCACCGTCGTCGACACCGCGACGCGGCGCAAGCTCACCGAGTGGCGTCCCGTCGTCGACGGCCGGCCGCGCTCGACGGACCTGCTGGCGTTCAGCCCCGACGGCACCCGGCTGGTCGCCGGGCACACCGGCGCCAACGGCGACGGGGACGACCGGGCGATCGCCGTCTGGGACTGGAAGAGCCACCGGCTGCTCTGGTCGGCGACGTTCACCAACCTCAAGGACGTCCAGTTCTCCCCGGACGGCCGGACGGTCGCGGTCGCGGGCGAGAAGACGCTCGACGTCGAGGGCTACGACGTGCGCCTGTTCGACGCGGCGACGGGCAGGCAGCTCGGAGCGCCGTTCGGCATAAGCGGGCAGAGCTCGACCGTCGTCGACTTCGTGTTCACCCGTGACGGCTCGTCCATCGCGGTCGTGGACGGGCGCGGCCGCATCACCCTCTACGACGTCGCCAAGCACCGCAGGCTCTCTCAAGCCGGCCGGGACGGCGGGCTCACCGGCCACGCCGCCCGGTCGCCGCGCGAGGACGTGATGGCGATCGGCACCAAGTCCGGCCAGGTCCGGCTCTTCGACCTCAAGGCCGGGACGAGCCTGGGGCTCCTGCGCGACGGCGCCGTGGGCGGGCTCGCCGACGTGGCGTTCTCCGCCGACGGGTCGAGCGTGACGACCGTCGACAAGACGGGCAACCTGTCCGAGCACCCGGTCGAACCCGCCAAGATGGCCGCCGCGGTCTGCGCCCGGGCGGGCCGGCCACTGACGGAGGGCGAATGGCGGACGTACGTGACGGGCGTCCCGTACCGGAAGGTCTGCTGACGGAGGGTGAATGGCGGGCGTACGTGACGGGCGTCCCGTACCGGAAGGTCTGCTGATGACGCGACGCGCCGGCCCGGCCCCCGCTCAGCCCGCGAGGGCTTCGGTGATCTGGCGGGTGGTCTGGGCGGCCACCCGCGGGTTGACGGCGGCGTGGAAGGTGTATGCGTTCAGGCCGTGGCCAGGGCCCAGCCGCGGCCCCGGGTCCAGGTGGCGTCGTCCACGCCGAGAGCGTCACGGAAGGCGGCGCGGCTCCGGGCCGACAGCAGCGTGAAGGCGATCATCAGGTCGCGGGCCGGGTCGCCGACGCCCAGCTCACCGAAGTCGGTCAAGGCGCTGAGGCGGCCGCCGCGGGTCAGCAGGTTGCCGGTGTGGAAGTCGCCGTGGGACCAGACGGGCGGGCGGTCCCAGGCGGGGGCGCTCAGCGCCGCGTCCCACAGCCGGGTCAGGGCCGCGCGGTCGAACACGTCCCCGACCTGCCGGATGGCGGCCCGGGTCGCCCGGTCCCGCCCGGCCAGCGGCCGCGCCACCAGCCCGTCGCGCGGCTCCTCCGCCGACAGCTCGCCGCGCAGCTCCTCCGATGGGGGATTCTCCCGGCGTGAACTGGTGTCCCCCACCCCCACGGGCACCGGGACGGCCAGAGGCAGGTGCGGCGCCGGCCGGGGCGGCCACGTGGACTCCTTCTCGGCCTGCCCGCGAGCGTCCGCGTGGCGGGGCAGCCGCATGGACAGCTCCCCGCCCAGCCGGTAGATCACGTGATCCGAGCCGCCTGGCTCGACCGGCCTCAGCGGCAGCCCCGCCCACTGGGGGAACTGGGCGTCCACCAGCTCCCTGACCAGCGCGGCGGTGATCACGGGACGGGAGCCTGCGGTGCTCAAGGGCGACGTCCTCCGGTCGGGGTGGCAGGGGCATCGCGAAGATACCGGCGGCTCAGCCGCTGCCGCTCCCCAGCGGCCCGAACGCCACGTCCTTCTCCTGCCGCAGCACCTCCCCGCCGTCCCCGTAAGCCGTCACCGTGACAGGCGGCGAGTCCAGCACCGTGGCCTCCTCCTCCCCCGGCTCGCGCACCGGCCTGCCGATGACCCGGACGATGAAGAACCCGTTCGCGATCCGCGCCGCCGTACGCCGGCCGTCCGCCCAGTCGACCTCCACCCGCCGCACCGCGTCGCTGACCCGCCCGGCGACGACCCGGTACACGTCGTCCCGCTGGATCCGCTGCGCGCCGACCGTGTACGAATGCGTGTGGCTGGTGTACGCGTCCACCTGCAGATCGCCGGAGAAACCCGCCAGATCCCCCGGCGGCTCGAACCCCCAGTAGGTGAAGACCGGGCGCTCCGCCATGTCCCGCTGCTCGGTCGGCGTGCACAGCACGAAGCCGGCGTCGCTGCCCACCAGCGCCGTGCTTCCGCCCTCGTCGCGGTACTCCACGAGCACCCGGAAGTCGTCGGCCCGCCCGTGCGCGGCGATCCGCCGGTTGCCGTCCATGTTGTGGACGGGGCCGCCCTTGGGCATGCACTCCCGTACGAACCGGGCCTGCTCGGGCGTGTTGGCCGGCAGGGTCGCCACCCCGGCGGCGGTGCCGGGGCCGAGCCCGTCCGGGAGCGGGACGATCACCGCCGTGACCACCGCGGCCGCCGCGGCCAGCCCCGCGAACCCGGCCACCGACCAGGCCCGGCGACGGCGGCGCGCCAGCGTCCGCGTGGCGTACAGCAGCGGGTCCACCGGGGCGGCCTCGCCGGCCATCGTGCGCAGCTCTTCGGCGATCCGCCGTTCGTCGATCGTCACTGCAGTCCCTCCAGGATGACGGCCTCTCCGACCAGCTCGCGCAGGCGGGCGACGGCTTGATGGGTCTGGCTGCGCACGGTCCCCACCGAGCAGCCCATGATCTTGGCGACCTCCGACTCCGAAAGGTCCTCGTAATAGCGCAGCACGAGCACCGCCCGCTTGCGCGCGGGCAACATCCGCAACGCCTCGGCCAGCGTCACCCGCGTGTCCACCTCGGAGGTGCGGTCGTCCACGCCCCGGTCGGGCAGCGCTTCGAGCACGCGCTCGCGCCCCCAGCGCGGGCTGCGCCACCGCCCGACCTGTTCGTGGTACATGACGCGGCGCATGTACGCCTCCGGGTTGCCGCGGATGCGCCGCCAGCGCCCCGCCGCCTTGGCCAGCGCCGTCTGCAGCAGGTCCTCGGCGGCGTGCTGGTCGCTGGTCAGGACGTACGCAAGCCTGATCAGGCTGTCGGATCGGCTGGCGACGAACTCGGTGAAGTCGCGCTGGTGGTCCGGGTGCAAGGGCTCTCCTCGTCTCTCGCACCCTTAGATGGAGGCGACCCGGCGAATCTATGGCGCGGCGAAGGTGCGGCACCAGAGGCGCATGACGGCCTTCATGTGGGTATGCGCTCTTGCCAGAAGGGTCGGGATCCTTCCGCGAAGGGTCGGGATCGACGGAGAAGCGCCGTACGATGACACATCATGCCGTCGGGAGGGTAGAGGTCCGTGTCCGATGACCGTGCGTGGCACCCGGATCCCCGCCGAGGCCAGGGCCGTGCACCCCAGACCGGCAGGGCGGCGTCCGGAGGTGATCGGACGGGCTGGTGGGTGGCAGGGGCGCTGGTGCTCACGTTCGCGGTCGCAGTGGCGGCCACGCTCTACGTGGTGAGCCCGGACGAGCCCGAGCCGGCGCCGCCGGCCGCCGGCGTTCCGGCGGGGTGGCGGCTGGTCTGGTCCGACGAGTTCGACGGGCCGGCGGGGCCGCCGGACCCGGCCAAGTGGAACCTGGTGGACGACCATCTCGGGTACAACAACGAGCTGGAGTACTACACGCCGCGCAACGCCGTCGTGGACGGTCAGGGGCGGCTGGTGATCACGGCCAGGTCCGACGACGCGGGCGGTCACGACTGCAGCCCGCGCGTGTGCGCGGCCACCTCCGCGCGGTTGTTCACGGCGGGGAAGTTCGAGCAGCGGTACGGGCGCGTCGAGGCGCGGATCAAGTTACCCGAGGGGCAGGGCATGTGGCCGGCCTTCTGGGCGCGGCGCTCCCCGCAGGGCAGCGGGCGCGGGGAGATCGACATCATGGAGCATCTCGGGCGCGAGCCCGACACGGTGCACGGGAGCCTGCACGGGGAGCAGGGGTACGACGTGCAGAACTCCTACCGGTTGCCCGGCGGGGGCAGGTTCGCCGACGACTTCCACGTCTTCGCCGCCGACTGGCATCCGGACCGGATCTCCTTCCTGGTCGACGGGCAGGTGTACGCGACCGAGCGCAAGGCGGACGCACCACCGGGCGGGTGGGACTTCGACGTGCCCTACTACCTGCTGCTCAACCTGGCCGTGGGCGGCGACTGGCCGGGGCCGCCCGACGAGACGACCCGCTTCCCGCAGCAGATGATCGTTGATCACGTGCGCGTGTACGCGGCGGCTACCGATCCGCCACGCTGACCGCCGCCCGCCGCCCGCCGGCGAAGCTGACGACCAGCACGCCCGCTCCCAGCAGCAGGGAGACGCCCTGCGCGAGCGTCCAGCCGAGGGCCGCCGCCGTCAGCCCGTACGGCAGCAGCGCCGCCACCAGCCCCAGCACCAGAGCCGCGTTGGCGCCGTTCATGAGGACGTACGCGCCGGTGCGGTCCCTGCTGATCAGGATCGTGTCCACCAGGTAGTTGCCCGCGCCGACCAGCGCTGCCAGGGCCAGGACGCGGAGCGTCTGCGCCGCCTGCGCCGAGTAGCCCTCCCCGAACACCCGCAGGATGTACGGCGCGCCGGCCACGATCACCGCGACGGCGGGAACCAGCAGTCCGTAGATGCCCACCACGGCCTTGCGCAGGTAGCGGCGCAACGAGATGCGCTGCGCCTCGGCGAACAGCACCTGCGCGCTCGTCGAAGGGATGAAGTTGAGGAACGCCGCCACCTGGAAGGCGATCGCGAAGTACGCCGCCGCCTGCGGTCCCTGGAAGGCCAGCACCTCCAGCGGCACCACCGTGCTCGGCAGCATGCCGAGGGCGGTCGCCAGGTAGCCGGCGGCGGAGAACGGCAGGTACCGCCGCAGCAGCTCCGCCGGCCGCGCGCGGGCTGCGGCGGGGCGAGGCAGCCGCCGCCACAGCGACACCCCACCGAGCAGGCAGGCGAGCAGGGTGCCGCCGCCGTAGGCGATGACCAGGCCGGTGAAACCGAGCGGGACCAGCGGCAGCAGCGCCCCGACCTTCAGCACGGTGCCCGCCGCGTTCTTGGCCAGCAGCGCGCCCGTGCCGCGGACGGCGATCAGGCCGGCGTCCAAGGTCCCGCCCACGGCGGTGACCATCACCAGGACGGTGATCAGGGCGATCGTCTCCGGCCGGCCGATCAGCTCGGGGCCGCCCGGGAGCAGCGGGGCCAGGATCAGCAGCGACAGCAGGGCGAGCGCGCCGCCCAGCGCGCCGACGGCGATCACGGCGACCGCCGCCAGCCGGCGCGGGTCGCCGGCCTTGACGAGATGGCGCAGCAGCGTGGTGGGCAGGCCGAGTGCGGCGACGGTCGACAGGAGGTTGACGCTGGAGGTGACGGCGGTCAGCCAGCCGACGGCCTCGACCGGATAATTGCGGGCCGCCAGTGTGAAGAACACGAAGCCGCCGGCCGCGAGCAGGACGGTGTTGACCAGGAGGAGGAGGGTGCCGCGGACCAGGACATTTCGGAGCAGCGAGCGCAGGCGCGCCCCGGCCCCACCGGCGATCGCGCCCTCCGGCGGGGTGGGGTGAGGCTCGGTGGCGGGGCCGGGGCGGGTGTCCTGCCTGGTCCGCCGGGTCCGGTGGCGGAGGACGGCGGCGTAGCCGTTGCGGGTCGCCTGCGCGATCTCGGGCCAGCCGGTCCCGTTCACGTGCTCCAGCGCCGCCTGCGACATCCGTGCCAGCGTCGCCGCGTCCCAGCCCGCCGCCGCCCGCAGCGCCGGCGTGAGCCCGGTGACGCCGCCGCGGTAACAGGTCACGGCGGCGCCGGGCAGCCCGGCCAGGGCGGGCAGCTCGGGGACGATCAGCGGCCGGCCGTGGGCGAGCGCGAGCAGGGCGCTGCCGCTGGTGGTGATCTCGCGGAACGGCAGCACGACGACGTCGCTCCCGGCGTACAGATCGGCGACGTCCTTGTCGGGCACCCGCCCGAGCCGCAGGTCCACGCGGTCGTCGGCGGCGGCCGACGCCTCCAGCCGGGCCGCCAGCTCCTGGTCCGGGCATGCTCCGGCGACGACGAGACGCACGTCCGGCTCAGGGGGCAGTGCCGTGAAGGCGGCGAGCAGGTCCTCGACCCCCTTGTACGGCTCGATCCGGCCGAAGAACAGGAACGTGCGCGGCCGGCCCGGCCGTCCGGGCGGCGGCAGCGGCGGGGCGGGGAAGGGGCCGTGCGGGATCACGGCGGCCCTGGACGGCACCGCCCCCAAGGCCGCCAGCCGGTCCAGCGTCGTCGAGTGGTGGACGATCACGAGGTCGCAGTGCCGTACGAGCGTGCGCCGGGCGGCGGCGTCGTCGGCGAAGACCTGCCGGTGCGGCAGCACGTTGTGGGCGGTCCACACCAGCCGCAGCCCGAGCAGCCGCGACACGCCGAGCACGGCGGCGAACCACCATTGGGCGAGCCGCCGCGTCCGGGCCCCGCCCGGCAGCGCGAACTTCCACACCCAGTGCAGGTGCACGACCCTGGCCCCGCCCAGCCGCCGGGCGGCCAGCTCCGCGGGCAGCAGCAGCAGGTTGAGCGTGTGGGAGGGGGTCAGCTCGCCGAGGTGGCGGACGTGGACGCCGGCGCGGCGTAACTCGCCGTGCAGCAGGTCCTGGTACGGGTTGCTGTCACGGGGGAAGACCAGCACCTTCATCGGCCGGCGCGACCCCGGGGCGTGGCGAGTTCGGCGAGCACGCCCGCACCGTACACCAGGTGGTCGGCGAGCACCCGGACCGGGCCGTTGTGCCGGTTGCGCCAGGCGGGCACCAGCAGCAGTGCCGGGTAGAGCGGGAACCACAGGGTCAGCGGCAGGCCGAGCAGGAAGAGGGGGTAGACCACGACCATCGGCTCGCGGCGCAGCAGGTCCGCCCGCCGGCCGCGGTGCTTGAGGTAGAGCCGGGCGCGGGCCTTGCCGTAGACGTACGAGCGGCGGAGCTGCCGGCGGTGGTCGCCCCAGTCGTGGGTGACGACCGCGTTCCCGGCGCTGCGGATGCGGTGCCCGGCGTCCTGGACCCGCCAGCTGAAGTCGACGTCGGAGCCGTAGCCGAACGTCTCGTCGAAGCCGGCGACCTGCTCGAGCACCTCGCGGCGCACGGCCAGGTTGCCGGTGCCGCACTCGTGGAGGTAGCGGGCGCCGGCCCGGCGCCGGGCGTCGGCGTCGTAGAGGCTGCCATGCCCCTCGGGGCCGGTGACCAGGCCCGACACGACGGTCTCGCCCTCGTCGAGTATCGGCGTGACGAGGTGGCGCAGCCAGCCGTCCTGGGGCAGGCAGCCCGCGTCGGTGAAGACGACGATCTCGCCCTCGGCGGCGCGCACGCCGGCGTTGCGCTGGTGCGGGATCGTCACGGGCACGCCATGCGGCGGGGTGAAGGGCAGCCAGCGCACGTGCGGGTGGGCGGCGGCGATCGCGTCGAGCCGGCCTCGCGAGGCGTCCACGACGACGATCTCGTACGGCAGGCCGGCCGCCTCGGCCGCGCGGGTGACGCCGCCGAGGGTGCTGTCCAGGGCGGGTTCGTCCTTGCTGATGATGACGATGGAGATCATCGGTGGAAGACCTTCGTGACGCCGCTGGTGTAGACGAGATCGTAGTGCGCCTCGATGAAGCCGGCCGGGAACGCGTACAGGGCGAGCTGGTTGTCGAACAGCGACCTGGCGCGGCCGACGGCGGTGTTGGCCCAGCTCGCGTACACCCAGGCCGTCCGGTCGAGGGTCAGCGGGGTGATGTCGGTCTGGACCCGACGGCCGGGGCCAAGCTCGGCGAACAGGCGTAGCTGCGCGTACCGGTCGGCGTAGAGGCGGTCGGGCGAGCCCCGGGCGGCCTCCTTGAGCCAGCGGGCTCCTGCCAGCTCGGCCTCGTACATGCAGTACCGCTCGCAGTCCTCGCCGCGGGTGGACAGGTTCGTCGCACGCTCGCCGCCGAGCAGCACGTTGTCCAGGCCGCTGCCGGTCGTGAAGGTGACGACGACGGCCGCGCCCGTCAGCCCGTAGACGGTGCGGCGGAGCAGCGCGGGGAACTTGGCCGCCGAGACGCGGTGCAGCAGCCAGAACATCGCGATGGACAGCAGCGTCAGTGCCTGCAGCTGGGCGCGGCTCTGGTTGTACGCCGCCGCGAGCGTGCCGGACAGGCGCAGCAGCACCAGGACGCCCAGCATCGGCACCGCCAGCACGCCGATCCGCCGCACCAGCCACGACGAGTGCCGGCGTACGGCCATGACCAGGGCGCCGAGCAGGCCGAGCAGGTTCGCGAGCTGCTGGATCAGCAGCACGCCGAGGTCGAGCGACGCGCTCACCGCGGGCGCGACCTTCGGGGGGACGGGCACGCCCGCGTCCCCGAGCTCCCACCGGGGGTCGCCGGCGTCGGCGGCGGGCGTCACACTCGCCTTGGGCGGGCGGTACTTGGGCACCACCCGCTTGGCGTACAGGTAGGTCGGGATGCGGGTCACGTCGGTGCCCCGCAGGTAGGCGGACAGCAGCGTCCCCGCCGTCTCGGCGCCCGGCAGCAGCCGCAGGCCCTCCGAGCTCAGCGCGGTACGGAACTCGCCGATGTTGGCCGTCGACCGGGTGATGGGGACGTACCAGAGCACGCCGGCGAGCAGCCCGGGCAGCAGCGCCGCCGCGACCGCGCGGGGCGCGATGCGCGGCCGCCGCATGACGCACAGCACGGCCTGCAAGACCAGCGCCCCGCCGAGCATCACGGCGGTGAAGTACGCGGTCGTGTAGTGCGAGACCACGATGCCCGGCCCGAACAGGCACATCAGCGCCGCCTTCGGGAAGTGCCGCAGCCGGGCGTCGAGCAGGGCCCCGCACAGCGCCGCGAACAGCAGCATGGCGATCTCCTGCCGGGCCAGCGCCGGGAACTGCTGCGACAGCGCGCCCTGTGCCGTCACGAACGCGGCGGCGGCGAACGCCCACTGGTCCGGCAGGAAGCGCCGGGCGAGGTGGAAGATCCCGACGGGGAACATCGCGAAGATCGCCGGGTAGACGACCTTGAGCACCAGCAGGACCGGCAGCCCGGTCAGGGCGTGCAGCCCGGCGGGCAGGACGGTGATGCTGAGCATCGCCCCGTACGCGTCGGGGTGCGGCCCGGTCACCCAGATGCCCGAGGTCACCGTCTCCTGGGCCACGGCGTACTCGGAGGCGATGTCGAAGCCGTAGACCAGGTCGCCCCGCAGCGCGTACGACCACATCATGGCCAGCGAAACGGCGTACAGCAGCATCGCGGACCGGCCGCTGCCGAGCCGGCCGGCCCGGAGGACCCCGAGCACCAGCGCGAGCACGCAGCCGACGACGGCCGCGATCGCCACCTCGGGGCCGTACCCGTGGTTGAGCCGCAGCGCCCCCGCCGCGGCGAGCAGCGGCAGCAGCAGGGGCAGCGCCAGCCAGCCGGCGGCGGGCAGGGACCGCCACGGGACGGCCGTCTCCCCCGGCGCCCGCACCCCGGCCAGGAACAGCCCCAGGCAGGTCGCCATGAGCCCGGCGAGCAGCGGCCCCGGCCGCAGCGGCGCACCCGGGTCGGCGGCGGGGCCGAACACCGCGTCGAGGACGCCGCCGTCCACCAGCGGCACGAGCAGCGTGACCGCGAGCCCGGACACCATGAGCACGACGAGCGACGCGGCCGGCACGTACAGCGGGAACGCCGCCACCCGGTGACCCGGCACCCGCAGCGCCCGCAGCAGCAGGCAACCCGGCACGACCAGCAGGAGCGGCACGAGCAGGAGCTGGGCCGCCCACACGTGGCGCACCTGCGTCAGCGCGACGATCAGGACGAGCCCCGCGCCGTGGAGCAGCAGGCGCCTGTCTTGCTCGCGGACGGTCACCCGCTCTGCCCTCCGCCCCGGCCGGCCCTGTCTCCGGCGAACATGAGGCGGAAGGCCCACAGACCGTGCAGGAAGCCGATATTCTCGCACGCTTCCTGCGCGATCCGGAGGTACGGGTCGGCGAGCGCCTCGATCCTGCCCGCGAGCACGTGCCGCAACCCCACCGGATAGAGGAGCAGGGGCAGCACCACCGCCACGATCGCGGCCGGCGGCCACGCAGGGGACGCGAGGACCAGGCCGGCGGCGAGCACCGGCCACGGGAACAGCGTCGGCCGCACTTCCGGCCACTTGGTGTACTGCATGGCGGCGCCCCGCCCGTACGCCAGGCTGCGGCGCAGCAGCCCGCGCACCGTGGGCGTGTACCAGTGCGTGACCGGCGCGTCCGGGACGAGGACCAGCCGTCCGGGGCGGTCCCGCCGGAGCCTGCGGGACAGGTCCTCCTCCTCGGCGGCGTACCGGAACCTGGTGTCGAACCCGCCGACGGCCAGCAGGCGCTCCCGCTCGAACGACATGTTGCCGCCGCTGAAGGCGTGGACGTCCCGCCGTCCGGGCGGCGGGCCCGGCCGGCTCCATTGCCGGCGCAGGTACAGCCAGAACCGGTACGGCAGCGCGGCGCTGACCGTGAGCTCCAGCTCCAGCGGCTCGTGCCGGTTGTTGCGCTCCAGGAACCTCGGCAGGTAGCCGTCCCCGGCTCCGGGCACGATGGGGCCGCCCGCCCCCGCGACGCCCTCCTCGGCGTAGGCGGCGAGCAGCAGCTCGGCCCAGCGGGGGCCTGGCTCGCAGTCGTCGTCGAGGAAGGCGACGATCCTGCCTTTCGCGGCTCTCAGGCCGGTGTCGCGCGCGGCGGCGGTGCCCCTGTTGGTCTCGTGGCGCAGGACCGTGACGGCGTGGGCGCGGGCGACGTCCCCGGTGCCGTCGTGGGAGGCGTCGTCGACGACGATGACCTCCAGGTCCGGGTGGAGCGTCTGGGCGGCCAGCGCTTCGAGGGTCCGCCCGAGGCGGGCGGCGCCGTTGTAGGAGCAGATGACGACGGAGAGGCTGGCAGGCATCAGGACGGTTTCCCGGGGACGCGCGGGCCGCGGTCGCGGGCGGCCTCGTAGACGGCGATCGTGCGCAGCGCGACCGCATTCAGGTCGGTGTCGGGCGCGTGGGCGGCGCCGCTGTCCCGGGGGCCCTCCCCTGCGCCGGTCGCCAGGAGGTCGGCGATCGCCGCGGCGAGGCGGCCGGGCGCGCCGGGCGGCACCGCCCACCGCGAGCCCTCGAACAGCTCGGCCAGCCCGCCGACGGTGGTCGCGATCACCGGTACGCCGAAGGCGCGGGCCAGGTTCGCCACCCCGCTCTGCTCGGCGTCGCGGTAGGGCAGCACGACGGCCTCGGCCGCGCCGAACCAGGCCGCGATCTCGCCGTCCGGCACGTAGCCGGTGAACGTCAGCCGGTCGAGCACCCCGTGCCGGCGTGCCAGGCGGCGCACCTTCGCCTCGTGCAGGTGGTCGCGCGCCTCGAACAGCCGGAACGGGCCGTGCCGCCGCCGGACCGCGCCGGCGACCACGACCCGCACCCCGTCCAGCGTCGCGGGCGGCAGCGTCGCCATGGCGCGCACCAGGTCGTCGAGCCCCTTGCTGACGTGGATGTGGCCGAAGGCCAGCAGCAGGCGGGCGTCGCCCAGCCGGTGGCGGGCGCGCAGGTCGCCGGCGGTGCAGGTGGCGGGGGGCGGCGGTGCGGAGAAGTGCGGGACCACCGTGGCCCTGCCGTCGAGGCCGAGGGAGGTGAGCGTGTCCAGCGCCGCCCGCGTGTGCACGATGAGCCGCTGGCCGGCCCGCCCGACGCGCCGGTACAGCGCCCTGCCCGGCCCGCGCAGGAGCGCCGTGTCGCGGCTGACCTCGTGCAGCGTGGCCACCACCGGGACCTCGGGGGCGGCCAGCCAGCGCGCCACCGCCACGGTACGGGCGCCGAACGCGGGCACGGCGAACTGCACGTGCGCCACGTCCGGCCGGAACCGGGCCACTGCCGCCCGCAGCGCCCCCACCCCATCGTCCAGCGCGCCCACGACCTCCTCGGGCGCGTCCGGATGGGATCGGGCGGCGACCACCGCGACCTCGTGCCCGTGCTCGCGCACGGCGCGGGCGAGCACGTGGGTGTAGGTCCCGATGCCGTCACGGGCGGGCGGATAGGGGCTGACGTAGAGGATCCTCACGGCAGCATCGCCTTCACCACGTGGGCGGCGATCGAGTCCAGGGCGTACTCGCCGACCCACGGCTCCACCGCAGCGGGGTCCGCGGGCCCGTCGAGGGCGTCGGCGAGTGCCGCGGCGAACGCGTCCAGGGTGTGCTCGCAGACGATCCCCCGCCGGCTGCGCCGCACCAGGTGCTGGGCCAGGTTGTCGCGGGCCGAGGTGGTCACGACCGGCACGCCGCACGCGATCGCCTCCAGCACGGCGATGCCGAACCCCTCCCTGGTGGACGGGAACGCGAACACCCGGCCGGCCTTGACCAGCGCGTACACGTCCTTCTGCTCGCTGACGTCGTGCCGGAACTCCACCACCTCCGCGATGCCGAGCCGCTCGGCCTCCTCGCGCAGCGCGTCGCGCTCCGGGCCGTCGCCGATGATCCGGCAGGTGATCGCCCGGCCGCGCTCGCGCAGCTCGGCGATGGCGGCGAGCAGCAGGTCCAGGCCCTTGTGCCGCATCAGCCTGCTCACCACGACCAGGTCGGTGGCCTGTTCGTGCGGCGCGGCCCGGCTCACCTCGTCGAGGTCGACCCCGTTCGGCGCGATCGTGATCGCGGCCCACTCGCCGAGCTCGGCCCGCAGCCGCCGGGCCGTCTCGGGGGAGACGGCGATGATGCGGTCGGGTGCCCGCATCGCCAGCCGCTCGATCCACCACGCGGGCCGCCAGCCGACGCGCGTGCTGTAGCGCCAGTACTCGGGGCCCCACACCTCGTGCCAGGTCGCGATGAGCGGCTTGCGGCGCAGCGTGGCGACCAGGCGCAGCGTCAGCAGGTGCAGGAACGGGATCTGGTCGACGTTGAGCACGTCGAAGCGCTGCCGCAGCAGCCGCAGGCAGGCCAGCGCGAAGACCAGCGCCTGCCAGATCGACCGGACGCCGTGCCGGTACATCGGCAGCAGCGGCGAGATCGCGTGGAAGGTGACGCCGCCCTCGGTGCGCACCCGGGGGCCGTGCCACCAGCGCATGGTGAACACGTGCAGGTCGGCGTGCGGCGTGAGGTGCGCGTACAGCTCGTGGTAGCGGATCTCCCTGCCGCCGAAGCTGTACGGGTGGATGGCGTCGGTGACCAGCGCCACCACGGGCCTTCTGGGCACGCGCCTACCCCTCGTCGATGTTCGCGGAGCAGGTGGCACGGAACGAGATGGCCTCGCCGCTGTCCAGCCGGACGCCGACGGTGACCGGGCCGGGCTCGCACAGCGCCTTCGTGGACGGCGTGATCGTCACCGGCTGCCCAGCGGCGAGGGTCACCCGCCCGCCGGCGACGTCGCGGGTCCTGCCGGACTCGGTCAGGCGGATCGACCAGGCGTACTCGTGCCGCCGTCCGGTGACGTTGCGGACGGTGAAGGAGGGCGGGGCCAGGTACGACGTTGCGGGCACGCGGTCCGGGAGCGCCTGGGGCGCGGTGAACGCCAGCTCGGTGTATCCGCCGTACGCGCCGGCCAGCCCTGCCGCGACGAGCAGGCCGCGGCCCTGCTCGGTCTGCGCGCCGAGCGCGGCCACGACGACCGCGCCGAGCAGGGCGGCGGTCGTGAGAAAGGTGGAGCGGGGAAATAATCGCGTCATTTACGGCGGGACTTCACCACGATGCTGATGGGACGGTTGATCCTAGTGCTCAGAAAGGGTCTGGTGTCCCAAGATGATAGTCACGGCCGTTCAAACGTTATTATCGACCGCCGTAATCGGACATTTCCGATGTCTCAGCGCTGGCGGTACACCCGCACCCAGTCGACGACCATCCGGGCGGGGAAGCGCGTGCTCGCGTTCGGGTTCCCCACCCACGTGCCGCCCACCTGAAGGTTGAGTATCAGGTAGAAGGGCTTGTCGAACGGCCAGCCGGGATAGCGCGGATACTGCGCATACGGCTTGCCGTCCACCCACCAGGTGATGCTCTGGGGCGTCCAGTCCACGCCGTACACGTGGAAACCGGCGTCCAGCCGCTCGGGCAGCTTGATCTGGCCGCCGCCCTTGCGGCCCTTGGAATGGGTGTAGGCCCGGACGAGATGGGTCTCGTGGCCGCGGTTCTCCATGATGTCGATCTCGCCGTACGTCGCGGAGCCCGAGCGGCCGGAGTCGGTGCGCTTGAGCCAGAACGCCGGCCACAGCCCCTTGCCGAGCGGCAGCTTGATCCGCGCGGCGAACCGCCCGTACGCCTGGTCGAAGGTGTGCCGGGTCTCCAGCCGGGCGCTGCTGTAGTCGCACCGGCCGTACCAGCAGGTCTGGCCGTTCGCGGCCGGCGCCCGCTGGGCGGAGATGACCAGGTGGCCGGAGCCGGTCTGCACCGCGTTCGCCGGGGTGTAGTAGTGCAGCGCCTTCCGGTTGGACCAGCTCGTGCCGGACAGGGCGGTCCACTTGACCGGGCGGCCCCGCCCGTTGAACTCGTCGGACCAGCTCAGCTTCCACGACGCGTCGGGCAGCGCCAGCGGCGCGGGCTCGATCGACTGCGCGGGCGGCGGCGTGGCCGCCGCGTTCGCGGCGCCGCCCGAAGGCGTCTCGCCGATCGTGCGCACCCCCGCCGCACTTGCCGCGGCCACAGTGGCGCAGACCGCCGCAGCGAGGATCCAGGTGCGGGAACGGGCCCGGACGTCAGCCGCCGTCATCGGGCCGGCTCGCGCTCGGACTTCGTTTCGTCGCGCTTCCCATAAATAATGACTTCCGGCGAGGGGCTCCGTCCTGGCCGGGAGAATACCAAAGGGAGAGGCTGCGGTGACCGGAGGTGGTTGGAGGAGCGAGACGGGCGATCCGGACGGCTCGCCCGAGCTGGTGAACGAGCGGCTCTCCCAGCCGTCACTGCCGCCGGGCGAGCGGTCGTCCCCGCCGTCGGGGCCGCTGGACGAGCGGCTCTCCCAGCCCTCGCTGCCGCCGGTCGAGCGCTTATCGCAGCCCTCCTCCCCCTTCTCGTACCCCTCGCACCCCTCGCACCCGTCGGTCCCTTCGGTGCCGTCTATGCCGCCGACCACCGAGCTGACCGATCCCGACGTCGGCCATCCCGCGCCTCCCGGCGGGCCGCGCAAGCGGTTCCGCTCGCTGCTCATCGGCGGCGCCTCCGTCGCGTTCGCGGTCGTCGTGGCGGCCGGCGTGCTGGTGGCCTCCCGCCAGGGCGACGACCAGACGGCGCAGCTGGCCGGCAACCTGTTCGCAGCGGGCACGACCGGCGCCGCCGACGGCCGCCAACTGGAGCTCAACGGTGTCGCCGCCATGGGCGCCACGGTGGTGGTCGCTGGCGGCGAGGACGCCGACTCCGGCTACCGCACCGAGTTCTTCCTGTCGAAGGACGCGGGCCGCACCTTCACCCGTGCCCAGGTGCGTACCGCGAAGGGCGAGCCGCCCGTCGCCGGCGAGGTCCCCCGCCACCTGGCCGCGGGCCCCGCGGGCTCCGCCGGGTGGGTCGCGCTCGGCGACCGCGTCGGCGGCACCGTCGTGTGGACCAGCCCCGACGGCGCCTCCTGGACCCGCCAGCCCGACGCCACCGCCAGCCTCGCCTTCGGCCCGCGCGACCGGGTCGCCGACGTCGCCTGGACCGGCGGCGGCTTCACCGCCGTGGGGCAGACCTCGGACAAGGGCGACTTCACCGACGCCGCGCCGGTGGTGTGGCTGTCGCGCGACGGCCGCAGCTGGGAGCGCCGGGCCGGCTGGCGGCTCCACCCGCCCACCGGGGGCACGCTCGCCCTCACCGACGTGGCGAGCGTCAAGAACGCCATCGTGGTCCGCGGGGAGAGCTCCATCAAGCCGTACGACATCACCTGGCGCTCGACCGACGCCGGCGACACCTGGCAGGCGTTCGCGGTGCCCGGCACGTCGAGCGAGCCGGAGCTGTCGTTCGCCTCGACCGCGACGGCCATGCTCGCGCTCCGCCAGGGCGGCTCCCACGCCACCACCTACACCTCGCCCGACGGCGTGCACTGGACGACGGCGGCGAAGATCGACGTGCCGGGCTTCAAGCGCCTGTCGCGGCTGACGGCCACGCCGCAGGCCGCCGTCGCCGCGATCGAGACCGACAGCGGCATCCGGCTGGTCCGCAGCGTGGACGGCCGCTCCTGGCAGCCCGCGGGCACGACCGCCGGCGGCGCCGAGGTACGCGACACCGCCGCGGCCGGGGACAACACCGTCGCGGTGGGCGCCCAGGACGGCACGGGTGCCCTGCTCGCGGTGCGCGACAAGACCGGCAAGGAGGTTCCCGCCCGCATCCCCGACACCAGCGGGAGCGGCAAGGTCGTGGACGCGCTCGGCACGGCCGACGGACGGGTGGTCGCGGTCGGCGGCGCCAACGGCGACGCCACCGTCTGGACCTCCGCCGACGGGTCCTCCTGGCAGCCCGTCCAGGACAAGGACAAGGCGCTGACCGGCCAGGGGCGCCAGCGGCTGACCGGCGTCACGGCCGGCTTCGCCGGCTGGCTGGCGGTCGGGTCGAGCGGCCGGACACCCGGCCGTCCCCTGGTCGTCACCTCGGCGGACGGCGAGAGCTGGCGGCGGGCCGACGGCGCGGCGGCGTTCCAGTCGACCGGCAAGGAGCCGCTGATCGCCCGCGCCACCGCCGCGGGCCCCGACGGCTACGTGATCGTGGGCGAGGACGGCTACGGCGCGGGCACCTGGTGGTCCCCCGACCTCAAGACCTGGGAGCGCGGCACCCCGGCGGGCCAGGACAACCTCGTCGGCACGCCGACGACCAGGCGGTGGATGAACTCCGTGACCAACGGCATGTTCGGCTTCGTCGCCGCCGGCGGCGTGACCGACCCCAACGCCTACGGCGGCGTGTTCGTCCGCCGCCCCACCGTGTGGATCTCGCCCGACGGCCGCAAGTGGTCGCTGGTGCGCCTGCCGATCCCGGCCGGCGTCAACGAGGGCTGGCTGACCCACATCGCCTCCCATGACGACGTCCTGGTCACCGCGGGCACGGCCGTCACCGGCAACGGCACGGGCACGGCCGCGTTCGGGTACGCCTCGACCGACGGCGGCCGGAGCTGGCAGCAGATCACGCTGCCGGTCACGGCCGGCGAGCAGTCCGGCGTCACCGCCGTCGCCACGACCCCGCGCGGCTTCGTCGTGGCCGGCACGGTGGGCAGCCCCGGCGACGTGGTCGTCTGGACCTCGGCGGACGGCCGCTCGTGGAAGCCGGAGCAGCCGCGCGGCGCCGGCGTGTCCGGGCCCGGTGACCAGCGGCTGAGCGCGTTCACCACCGTGGACGGCGAGCTCGTCGGCGTGGGCTCCACGGCCACCGGCCACGGCGACGAGCCGACCCTGTGGCGGCGCCCGCTGTCGCCCGACGAGGCCGGCACGCCCTGAACCGGCAGGTCTAGCGGGTCCCCCACACCCTGAGCGTGGCGTCACCGGCCACCCCGGTGACGGTCGCGCCGTCCCGGCTGAACGCCACCGAGTAGACCCAGTCGGCGGCCCCGTCCAGCTCGCCGGTGCCGCGCCCGCTCGCCACCTCCCACAGCCGCACCTTGCGGTCGTAGCCGCCGCTGGCCAGCGTCTTCCCGTCGGGGCTGAAGGCGACCGCGGTGGCCCAGCCCCGGTGCCCGGCGAGCACGGTGCGCTCCTTGCGGGCGGCGACGTCCCACAGCCGGACGGTGCGGTCGGCGCTGGCGCTGGCCAGCGTCCTCCCGTCAGGGCTGAAGGCCACCGAGAAGACCCAGTAGCGGTGGCCGGACAACACGGCGGCGGCCTCCCCGGTCGCCGCCTGCCACAACCGCACGGTGCGGTCGTGGCTGCCCGTGGCGATCGTGGTGCCGTCGGGGCTGAACGCCACCGAGTCCACCCAGTCGGTGTGGCCGCCGAGGATCGCGGTGCCGTCGCCGGTCTCGGCGTTCCACAGCCGCACGGTCCGGTCGCGGCTGGCGCTGGCCAGGATCTTGCCGTCGGGGCTGAACGCCACCGCCCCGACTCCTCCGGTGTGGCCGGTCAGCGTGCCCTTGCCCGTGCCCGAGGGCAGGCTCCACAGCCGCACGGTCCCGTCGTCGCCGCCCGTCGCCAGCATCTTCCCGTCGGGGCTGAACGCCACCGCGTGCACGCCCTTGGTGTGGCCGTCGAGCGTGGCGGTGACGCGGCGGGTGGCGGCGTCCCACAACTGCACGGTGCCGTTCCCGCCGCCGGTCGCGAACCTCTTCCCGTCCGGGCTGTACGCGACCGCGTACGCGGGGTCCGGGGAGAGGGTCCTGGTCACCTCGGGCTCGATCACCGGCGTCGTGGGCCCCGGCACGACCGTGGGCCGGGCCACGACCTTGGGCACCGCCGGCGTGGCCAGGGCGAAGTAGGTGCCCGTGGCGACCACCCCGGCGGCCACCAGCCCGAGCGAGGCGGTGAGCAGGCCGCGCCGCGACCTCAGCCCGCCGCGCTGCCCTACCAGCGACTCCGTCACCGAGACCGCTCCGGGGTCGGGCAGCGAGATCCCGCCGGACACCTGGGACGGGCCGGAGAACGAGGCGGGCCCGGACTGCGACGACGGGCCCGGCGGGGAGAACGGGCCGGAGAGCGACGGTGCCGCCGCGCGGAACGCGGCGCCCTCTCGCGCCGGGAAGAGGGCCTCCTGGCCCGGCGTCTCCCGCGCGGGCTCGGGCACGCCGTGGCCGAGCAGGTTGAACAGCACGTCGGTGGCCGTCGGCCGGGCCGCCGGGTTCTTGTCCAGGCACGCCACCACCAGTGACCGCACCGGCTCGGTGAGGCCGGCGAGGTCGGGCTCCTCGTTGAGTATGCGCTGGAAGAGCGCAGGAATGCTGTCGTTGCCGAACGGTGGCCGGCCGCTCGCCGCGTACGCCATGGTCGCGGCCCAGCTGAACATGTCGGACGCCGCCGTCACCACGCCGGCGCTGAACTGCTCGGGCGCCATGTACGCCGGAGTGCCGAGGATCTCGCTGCTCTCGGCGACCGTGGAGTCAAGGGCACGTGCCAGGCCGAAGTCGATCACCCGGGGGCCGTCGGGGCCGCAGACGACGTTGCTCGGCTTGAAGTCGCGGTGCACGATGCCGGCCTGGTGGATGGCGACCAGCGCGGTCACGGTGGCGACGGCCAGCCGCTCCAGGGCGTCGGGGTCGCGGACGCCCTGGGTGGCGATGAGCCGGCTCAGCGAGATGCCCTCGACGTACTGGCTGACCACGTACGGCTGGTCGCCGCTGGTGTCGGCGTCCAGCACGCGGGCCGTGCAGAACTGCCGCACCTGGCGGGTCGCCGCGATCTCCTGGAGGAACCGCTCGCGGGCCTGGGGCTCCTCCGACAGCCGGGCGTGCAGCACCTTGATCGCGACGACCTGGCCCTCGGGTGACTCCCCGACGTACACGGTGCCCTGGCCGCCCGCGCCCAGATAGCCCGTCAGCCGGTAAGGACCTACCTGCCGCGGGTCGGTCGGCCGCAGAGGACTGGAACTGGGCACACGTACCTTCCCCAAGAACGAGGCTCAGCAGGATGATGGCCACGGACGCTTACGCACGAGATGCAGCGCTAAAAGCCTACTCTCATAAGGCGTGCATCCGGCCTATCCGGCTATTTGCCCTGCCCTGATGAGGAGGTGGGCGTGCTCGTCGGCTTGGCCGTCGGTGTCGGGGTGGTGGTGCTGGTCGGGGTGGTGGTGCTGGTCGGGGTGGCTGAGGGTGGGGCGGTTCCGGCGGTGGGGGCGGAGGGCGTACCGACCGAAAGGTAGGCCAGCACTCCGATCGCGACGAACACCACCGACACCACCGCCGCGGCGCCGAACCCGATCCTGCGGCGCAGGCGCCTGCGCCGCTCCTGCCGCAGAGCCTCCTCGCGCCGCATCGCGGCGCGCCTGCGCTTCACCTTTCGCTGTGACATGGCTGCTCCCGAGTACGGTCTCGGGCGTCACCATAGAAGGGCGGGCGTAATGCCGGTCTAAACCGAGAAGGCCCTAGTCGCGCAGGGCGTGGCGGCCCTTGCGGCGTTCGGCCACGCGGACGCCGACGAAGATCGCGACGGCGAGCAGCACGACGGCGATGACCGCGTTGGTGCCCATGCCGACGTAGGTCTCCACCACCGACCAGTTGCGGCCCAGGGCCCAGCCGGCCAGGACGAACAGGGTGTTCCAGATCAGGCTGCCGGCGGTGGTGAGGAGGGTGAAGGTGATCAGGGGCATGCGTTCGACGCCGGCGGGGATGGAGATCAGGCTGCGGAAGATGGGGATCATCCGTCCGAAGAACACCGTCTTGCGGCCGTGCTTGAGGAACCACGCCTCCGTCTTGGTGATGTCGGAGACCTTCACGAGGGGGATCCTGGCGGCCAGGGCGAGCGTGCGCTCGCGGCCGAGCAGCGCGCCCACCCAGTACAGCGCCAGCGCTCCGACCACCGAGCCGGCGGTGGTCCACAGCAGGACGGCGAGCAGGTTCATCTCGCCCTGGGAGGCGGTGAAGCCGGCCAGAGGCAGGATCACCTCGCTGGGGAGGGGCGGGAAGAGGTTCTCCAGCGCGATCGCGATCCCTGCTCCGGGGGCGCCGAGTGCTTCCATCAGGTCGATCAGCCATTCCGTCATGTGATCGAGCGTAGGAAGAGGCGGGGCCCGCTCACCATGGGGCGTGTGGCCGTTCCGGGGGTGGGGGAAACCACACCCCCTGGCCGGGGCGCGCGGGTCAGGGCAGGGCGGGGACGGCGGGCTGGGCGTCGGTCCAGCCGACGTCGGTCAGCGTTTCGGTGTACGACTTGCCGGGGAACGCCTTGTCCTGGATCTCGACCAGATGGTCCCGTGACAGCAGCACCATCCGGCCGGTGTCGACGACCAGGGTCAGGGTGACGTCGGTGCGTTTCTTGCCCTCGCCGTTCGACTCGTCGATGACGACGGCGGTGCCGGGCCGGCCGAGGGTGTCCTTGGCGGCGCCGGCCTGGCGCACCTTCGGGGAGGTCAGCAGGGCCTGGTAGGCGGCGGCGCGGACCTCCTTCGGGGCGGGCAGGTCGTAGAGGAGCTGCGGCAGGGTGGAGGTGACCCAGTCGCCGAGTCGGGCGGCCGGGACCTCGCCGACCTGGCCCGCCCTGCTGAGCCAGTCCTTGAGCCTGTCCGGGTCGGCGGGCAGGCGCTGCACCTCGTCGTACGTCAGCCACTGGCCCGCGAGGTGGAACTGCCGGCGCTCCCCCCGCACCGGGGCCACGTGGCCCTTGGCCGGCTCGGTGGACAGCTTCACGACCTTGCCGTCGATCGACTTGCCCCATTTGGCGGGCGAGCCGTCGCGCTGCCACGCCTTCTTGTCCTTCTCGGTCGCCGGCAGCGTCCCCAGGTCGCGGTACCCGTACCAGGACCTGCCGTCGGGGGTGGTCCACTGCTCGGAGACCCGCCGCTCCACCAGCGAGTAGGGGTCCGGCTTGGAGCCGAACCGCCAGGGGTGGAGGTGCGTCGTCACCGCCCTGGTGTGCCAGTAGGCGCCCTCGGGCGGCGCGGCAGCCGCCGCCGGCGGCGCGCCCAGGGCGGCGGCTGCCACGGCCAGGCCGGCGCCGAGCACGACCAGCCGCCGGGCCGGCGCGGTGGCGAACGTCATCGACTTGCTCACTGGTTTCCAACTCACGACCTTCCATACGCCTGGGCCGCGCGGAAGGGTTGCCTGCGAACTCTTTTCGGGCGGGCGGGCAACGGTCTCCCGTGGCCGGGGCGTATTAGGAGGCGTGAAATCGGACAGACAGCCGTGAGCGGCGCGGAGCACGACTTCGGCGCTTTCGTGGCCGCACGTGCCACGAGTCTGCTGCGGGTCGCCTATCTCGCCTGTGGCGACGAGACGGAGGCCGAGGACCTGCTGCAGACGGCGCTGGAGCGTACCTACCGGAAGTGGGACCGGATCCGCCACGACAGCCCGGAGCCCTACGTCCGCCGTGTCATCGTCAACGCGGCCATCAGCAGGGCCCGACGCCGGGCCATCCTCAAGATCATCCCCATGCACAGTCCTCCGGACACGCCGGCCCGGACGGACGACCCCGACCTGCAGCACGTGCTCAGGGAGGCGTTGCGGGCCCTGCCGCCCCGGCAGCGGGCCGTGGTGGTGCTGCGGTACTGGGAGGACCTCAGCGAGACGCAGACCGCCGAGGTGCTGGGCTGCTCGGTCGGCACGGTCAAGAGCCAGGCGTCGAAGGCCATGGCCAAGCTCCGCTCGGCGCTCGGCCAGGACACAGTGAAAGGAGCGATCAGGAATGCCCACGCTTGAGGACGAGCTCCGCCGGCTCATGGCGGACGACACCGCGCGGCTGCACGCCGCGCCCGACCTGCTGGAGCGGGTGGTTCGCTCCCACCGGGCCAGGAGGAGCAGGGTGAAGGCCGTGGCGGTGGCCGCGTCCGTGGCCGCCGCCCTGGTCGTCGTCGGCGGCCCCGCGGTCTACCTGTCCGCCGGGCCCGCGCCCACGGCGGGCGGGCCGGGGACGACGTCCGCGGTGCCGGAGCCGCCCGCCATCGACGACACCCCGCCCGCGCCGACCGAGCCCGCGAACCTCGGGGACCTGGGCGACGGGAAGGAGTTCGGGCACGTCAAGGTGGGTTACCTGCCCGAACGGCTGCGGTGGGGGAACTGGTCGATCGACCACGGCGACAGCTACTCGACGTCGTACAACTACGAGGGCGACGACGAGGGCTCGTACCGCGTGCAGATCTTCGTCTACGAGAACGGCGCGGTGCAGGAGCTGGAGGACCGGCTCCAGACGTTCCGGGACGAGGAGGAGGGCCAGGACGTCACGGTGGGCGGCCGGAGCGGCTACCGGGTCGTGGCGAACGTCGGCGAGGACGGCATGGCGGGCACCCCCACCCTCTTCCTCAAGCTGGGCGACCGGCAGTGGGCCGAGATCATCTTCAGCCCCGTGTACGCCAAGGAGTTCCGCGACGCCGAGGCCGTCACCGCGGAGCTGAACAGGATCGGGGAAGGGCTCACCTCCACCCTGTGACGCCGGGAACCGGTCAGTTTTCAAGAAGCCGCCGCCTGGGGCGACTCCCTAGCATGAGATCCACCCAGAAAGACCTGCACAGGAGGAACACCCCAATGGCGGACAACAAGGCGTTCGAGGGCTTCACCGACGAAGAGCGCGCCGCGATGAAGGAGCACGCCCAGGAGCTGAAGAAGACCGCGCGCCGCGGCGCGCGCGCCACCGCCGCCGACGGCGAGAACGACGTGCTGGAGAAGATCGCCGAGATGGAGGAGGCGGACCGGGCGCTGGCCGAGCGCGTCCACGCCATCGTCAAGGAGCACGCGCCGGAGCTCACCCCCCGGCTCTGGTACGGCCAGCCCGCCTACGCGCGGAACGGCAAGCTCGTCTGCTTCTTCCAGCCGGCCCGCAAGTTCAAGACGCGGTACGCCACGCTCGGCTTCAACGAGGCCGCCAACCTCGACGACGGCACCATGTGGCCGACGGCCTACGCCCTGACCGCGCTGACCCCCGAGGTCGAGGAGCGGATCGCGGCGCTGGTGAAGCAGGCGGCGAGCTGAGCGGCGCCGTCCTCAGGAGATCCCCGACAGGGCCGTGAGGCGGTGGGCGAGGCGGGCGGCCGTCTCGCGCAGCTCCGGCGGATCCAGGATCTCCGCCTCGAACCCCAGCAGCGCCACGTGCATGGCGATCCAGTCGAGGCTGGGGCCGCCGGAGATCAGCACGCACCAGCCGTCGCGATCGTCCTCGACCCGCCCCACCTGGGGCGGCACCACCTCGCGCACCTGCTCGGGCCGGGCGCGCAGCCGGATCCGCGACAGATACGGGTAGGGCGCCTCGGTCACGCCGCGCTGCACGTACGTGACCGGGTCGGGGTGCTCGCGGGGCGGGAAGCGCCAGGTCGTGGCCGTAGCCTCGCGCATCCGGTCGAGGCGGAAGGTGCGCCAGTCGTCGCGGTCCACGTCGTACGCCATGAGGTACCAGCGGCGGCTGGTGGCGACCATCCGTACCGGCTCGACCGTGCGCTCGTGCTCCTCGCCGCCGTGCCCGGCGTACCGGAAGCGCACCCGGACGGCGTCGCGGCAGGCCCGTGCGAGCGTCACCAGCAGCTCGGCGTCGATCTCGACGCCGGGGCCGAGCAGGGTGTCGGTGGCGCCGTGCACCGCGCGCACCTCGGCGCGCAGCCGGGGCGGCATCACCTGGTCGAGCTTCGTCAGCGCCCGCAGCGCCGCCTCGCCCGCCCCGGCGATGGTGCCGCCGGAGGCGAGCCGCAGGGAGACGGCGGTCGCGATGGCCTCGTCGTCGTCGAGGAGCAGCGGCGGCAGCCGGGTGCCGGCGCCGAGCTGGTAGCCGCCTCCGACGCCGGCCGTCGCGTGGACGGGGTAGCCGAGGGCGCGCAGCCGCTCCACGTCGCGGCGTACGGAACGGTCGGTGACGCCCAGCTCGGCGGCCAGCTCGGTGGCGGTCCAGGACAGCCGGCTCTGCAGCAGCGAGAGCAGGCGCAGCACCCGCTCGGTCGTCCCCTCGGCGGTCATGGGCCCATGCTCGCACAGGACACGGACCGTTCCTGTCCGGTATTGGCGGCAGGCTGGGCCCATGACCTGGAACGCGCTGCTCCGCGAGCAGATCGACTGGCACTGGACGAACCAGCTCCGCCCCCGCCTGGCGGGCCTCACCGACGACGAGTACTTCTGGGAGCCGGCCCCCGGAAGCTGGAACGTGCGCCCGCGCGGCACCGGCACCGCGCCCGTGCAGGGCGGATCGGGCGCGATGACGATCGACTTCGAGATCCCGCCGCCCGACCCGGCGCCGTTCACCACCATCTCCTGGCGGCTCGGGCACGTGATCGTCGGCGTGCTCGCCGCCCGCAACGCCTCCCACTTCGGCGGCAAGCCCGCCGACTACCACTCCTTCGAGTACGCGGCCACGGCGGACGAGGCGCTGGCCCAGCTCGACGCCGAGTACGCCACCTGGCTGGCCGGGGTCGAGTCGCTCGGCGAGGACGGGCTCTCCCGCCCCTGTGGCGAGGCGGAAGGCCCGTACGCCGAGTACCCGATGGCGGCGCTCGTGCTGCACATCAACCGGGAGCTGATCCACCACCTGTCAGAGGTGTGCCTCTTGCGCGACCTCTACCTGCACAGGACGGTCACGACCGGGACTGCTCCTCCACGGCCTTGAACACGGCGTCGGCGATCGAGCGCGGATCGACCCCGAAGTGCCTGCGTACGGACTCGCGCGTGCCCGACAGGCCGAACCCGTCGGTGCCGAGCGACGTCCACGGCTGGTCGATCCACGGCCGGATCTGGTCGGGGACCGCCCGCATCCAGTCGCTGACCGCGATCACCGGGCCCCGCGCCCCGGCCAGGGCCTGCCGCAGGTACGGCACGCCCGAGGAGGTCATGGCGTCGCGGCGCAGCTCGCTCCACGACGTGACGGACCAGACGTCGACGCCCAGGCCGTAGTCCTCCTGGAGCAGCTTCTGCGCGGCCAGCGCCCAGTGGATGGCGGTGCCGCTGGCCAGCAGGTGGGCCTGGCCGCCGCCCTCCGCGTAGCGGTAGATGCCGCGCAGGATGCCCTCCTCCACGCCCTCCGGCATGGCGGGCTGGGGCATCGGCTCGTTGTAGACGGTCAGGTAGTAGAACACGTCCTCGGGGGACGGGCCGTACATGCGCCTGAGGCCGTCGCGAACGATGGTGCCCACCTCGTACGCGAAGGCGGGGTCGTAGGCGACGCAGGCCGGGTTCGCGGAGGCGAGGAGCTGGGAGTGGCCGTCGGCGTGCTGGAGCCCCTCGCCGGTCATCGTGGTGCGGCCGGCGGTGGCGCCGACGAGGAAGCCGCGCCCGAGCTGGTCGGCCAGCGCCCACATCTGGTCGCCGGTGCGCTGGAAGCCGAACATCGCGTAGAAGATGTAGAACGGGATCATGGGCTCGCCGTGGGTGGCGTAGCTGGACGCGGCGGCGGCGAACGACGCCATCGACCCCGCCTCGGTGATGCCCTCGATCAGCAGCTGCCCGTCGGTGGCCTCCTTGTAGGCCAGCAGCAGCTCCCTGTCGACCGACTCGTAGCGCTGCCCCAGCGGCGAGTAGATCTTGGCGGTGGGGAACAGCGACTCCATGCCGAACGTCCTGGCCTCGTCGGGCACGATCGGCACCCACCGGCGGCCGGTCTCCGGCTCCTTCATCAGGTCCTTGACGAGGCGGACCAGCGCCATCGTGGTGGCGACCGGCTGCGTCGAGCCCTTCTCCAGCGCGCGGAAGGCCCGCTCGCCCGGCTCGGGCAGCGGCCGGGGCACGACCGTGCGGCGCGGGACGGCGCCGCCGAGGGCGCGGCGCCGCTCGGCCGCATACCTGGCCTCGGGGGAGTCGGGGCCGGGGTGCGCGTACGGCGGCAGCTCGCCTTCGAGCGCCTCGTCCGGCACCGGCAGCCGCAGCCGGTCGCGCAGGACGCGGAACTCGTCCTGGGTGAGCTTCTTCATCTGGTGGTTGGCGTTGCGGGCCTCGATGCCGGAGCCGAGCATCCAGCCCTTGACGGTCTGCACGAGGACGACGGTGGGCGCGCCCCGGTTGTCGAGCGCGCGGCGGTAGGCGGCGTACACCTTGCGCGGCTCGTGGCCCGCCCGCGAACCGCCGACGATGCGCCGCAGGTCCTCGTCGGAGTAGGGGACGTCCAGCCCCTGGAACAGGTGCTTCCTGATGTAGTCGCCGGACGAGGCCGCGAACGTCTGGAACTGCCCGTCGGGCACCTCCCCCAGCCTGGCCACCAGCTCGTCGGAGTCGAGCAGCCCGTCCCACTCGTGGCCCCACAACGCCTTGACGACGTGCCAGCCCGCGCCCCTGAACACGCCCTCCAGCTCCTGGACGACGCTCGTGTTGCCGCGCACCGGCCCGTCGAGCCGCTGCAGGTTGCAGTTGATCACGAACGTGAGGTTGTCGAGCCCCTCGCGCGCGGCCAGCGTGAGGGCGGCGGTGGACTCGGGCTCGTCCATCTCGCCGTCGCCGAGGAAGGCCCACACGTGGCTGCGCGAGGTGTCCTTGATGCCGCGATGGTGCAGGTAGCGGTTGAACCGCGCCTGGTAGATCGCGTTCAGCGGCCCCAACCCCATGGACACCGTGGGGAACTGCCAGAAGTCCGGCATCGAGCGCGGATGCGGGTACGACGGCAGCCCGCCCTCCGGCTCGCGCCTGAACAGGTCGAGCTGCTCCTCGCTCAGCCGGCCCTCCAGGAACGCGCGGGCGTAGATGCCGGGCGAGGCGTGGCCCTGGAAGTAGATCTGGTCGTGCTCGCCGTCGAAGAAGTGGTTGAAGCCGACCTCGTACAGCCAGGCGGCCGAGGCGTAGGTGGCCAGGTGGCCGCCCAGGCCGTGCTTGCTGCCCCGGGTGATCATGACGGCCGCGTTCCAGCGGTCGTAGGCCGAGATACGCTCCTCCAGCGCCAGGTCGCCCGGGTAGGGCGGCTCCTCGGAGGTCGGCACCGTGTTGACGGGCCGGCTGCTCGTGGCGAGCCTTCTCAGCAGGTAGTCGGCCCGTTCGGGGCCGGCCGCGCGGCGCACCGCCTCCAGCGACTCAAGCCATTCGGCGGTCTCCTGCGGATCCAGATCCTTCTCCATGCTTCCATTAAACACCCTATGATCGATCATCCGACATCTGTAGTCTGATGGCGTGAAACCCGTCGTCCGCTCGCCGCTCCGCGACCAGATCCGCCGAACCCTCCTCGACGGCCTCATCAGCGGCCGCTGGGGGCCCGGCGACCGCGTCGTCGAGCGCCAGCTCGCCGCCGAAGCCGGCGTCAGCCAGGCCCCGGTCCGCGAGGCGCTGCGCGAGCTCGCGGCGCTGCGCCTCATCGAGTTCTCCCCCAACAAGGGCGCGCGCGTGCGCGAACTCACCCAGGCGGACCTGCGCGAGGTCTACGTGGTCCGGGCCGGCCTGGAGGAGACCGCCGTCCGCCTGCGCCGCCCGCCCATCGCCGCCCTGCGCACCCACCTCACCCGCATGCACGCCGCCGGCCCCGTCGCCGACCAGGTCCGCCACGGCGTCGCCTTCCACCGCGAGATCGTCAGAGCGGCCGGGAACGAGGTGCTGCTGTCGGTGTGGGAGTCACTGGGCATCGAGGTGTGGACGCACCTGTCGATCCGCCTGTTCAGAACGCACGCTCTGGAGAACGCCGCCGACCACGCGCACCTCCTCGCCGCCTTCGAACGCGACGATCCGGGGGCTGGCGTCCTGCTGCGCGAGCACGTCCTCTCCTACGCGGAAACCCCCTGATTTCGTTACGGCAAGCGGGGTTGCCCCACCCGCCGCACCTGGCTGACGACCTTCCAGGGAGACGCCTGCTGACCCCTTCAGTGGCGCGCCACCGTTACGACGCCCCGTGGGCCATCTCCGTGGCCGAATCGGTCACCATGGCTTCGCCTACCGCATTGCGGTCATCATGGCCTCCGCCATCCACCGCATGCGGACACCATGATCCGCGTCCCCGGCCCGCTACCTAGCGGGTGGCACGGCCGCCAGGTTCAGCACCCGCACCCCGCCGTCCCGAGCCTTCCACGAGATCACCCCCGGCGTCCCGGACCACTCCCCGTCGGGCGGCTCGATCGGCACCAGCTCATCAGCCTCGGCGTCGTACACCTCCGACCCCACGAAGAAGCGATCCCGGTACGGAGCGGCCCCCACCTGCCCGGACAACCCCCGCCGCACCCGCACCCGGCTGCCGTCCGTCCGCTGCACCAAGGCATTCCCGTCCCTGACCCCGGAGCACCACGTGGGCCCGCACCGCAGCCCTTCGACCCCGCGCGCCGGCTTGATGGGCACGGTCCGGCCGGTCGCCAGGTTGACCAGCCTGGTGGGGTTGCCGCGAAGGTCGAGCGGCTCGTCGATCGCCCACGGCCAGGAGACGAGCTGCAGCCCGTCCGACCCGGCGATCTGCTCGATCATCCCGGCCGGCAGGTCGAGCCGCCACACCCCGCCGACCGGCGCGGACCACACCACCTGATCGCCGGCGACCTGGATCCGATCGACGAGCTCACCCTCGACCGGCCCCTGCCGCACGGGCTTCGCGCCCCCACGCAAGGGCACGAACCCGACCTCCCGCTCGCCCACCCACGCGACCCACTCACCATCGGCCGCCACCAGCCCCGGCGGCTCGGAAAGCGTGGCCACGAGGCTCGCCCGCGCCGCCGCCCGCGCCACCAGCTCACGTGCTGCCTGGCCATGATCGTTCGGACGTAGCCTTCGGGATCGTCCTTTACTCCCAGAGCTCGGCGTTGCCGTAGATGATGACCATGTACTTCACGATGTCCTCCTCCTTGTACGAGATGAGCACCCACTGGTCGGAGCCGGGGCGACGTTCTCGACCTCCCGCCGGAGGTTTTTCTCGGCTTACGGATGCGTTCATGGCCTGGACAAGGGAAGGCAGTGTGATCCTGACGTGTTCTCTCCCCGTTCGTGGCTCGCCGCGGCGATCACCGGTGCGTTGGTCGGCACCGTCGTCGCCGTCCCGGCAACGGCCGCCACAAGCACGCTCGTCCCCGCCAAGGTCAAGGATCCGGTCGCGTACGTCGATCCGCTGATCGGCTCGGCCGGAGGCGGCAACACCTATCCGGGCGCCGTCCTGCCGTTCGGGATGATCTCCTGGAGCCCCACCAACACGGCGGGCGACCAGACGAACGCCGCCGGCGCCAACGGCTACTCCTACAACACGCCGCGCGTGCGCGGTTTCGCGCTCACGCACGTCAACGGCGCGGGCTGCCATCCGGGTGCCGCCGGGGACGTGCCGATCATGCCGTTCGCGGGCGAGGTCGTCTCCTCCCCGACCGCCGACACCACCGACGCGGTCTACGCGAGCACGTTCAGCCACGACAAGGAGCGCGCGGAGCCGGGCCGCTACACGGTGACGCTCGACTCCGGCGTCAAGGCCGACCTGTCGGTGACGACCCGGGCGGGGGTGGGCGAGTTCACGTTCCCGCAGGGCAAGCAGGCCCATCTGCTCTTCCGCGTGTCGAACTCGCTGAACGGCAGCGAGGACGCCGAGATCACGATCGACCCCGCGACCCGTACGGTGACCGGCTCGGTGCTGACGGGCGCGTTCTGCGGCCGGCGCGCGAACGGCGGCGTGAACAACCGCAAGAGCTACTACCGGCTGCACTTCGCCGCCACGTTCGACCGGGCCTTCTCGGGCACGGGCACGTGGGTGGACGGCGAGCTGCGCAAGGGGACGACCGCGGCCTCCGGCGGCGAGGGTTACGCCACGGGCGCCGACCGGGCGGGCAGGGGCTCCGGCGGGTACGTCAGCTTCGACACCACGACGGACGCCGACGTCCGGATGAAGGTCGGCATCTCCTACACGAGCCTGGACGCGGCCAGGCAGAACCTGGCGAAGGAGCTGTCGCGCCGCGCGGACGTGGCGTCGGTGGCCGCCGATGCCCGCCGCGCCTGGAACGAGGCGCTGCGCTCGATCGAGGTGGCGGGCGGCTCGGCCGATGAGCTCACCACGTTCTACACCGCGATGTACCACGCCTACCTGCAGCCGAACGTCACCAGCGACGTGGCGGGCACCTACCTGGGCAGCGACCGGAAGGTGCACCGGCTGGCGAGGGGGCAGAAGGTCCAGTACGGCAACTTCTCCGGCTGGGACCAGTACCGCGCCCACACCCAGCTCCTGGCCCTGCTGGAGCCCGAGGTCGCCGGCGACTACGCACAGTCGTTGTACAACCTGGCCCGGCAGAACGGCGGCGTCTGGGACCGCTGGGTGCACGTGAACGGCCCCACCCACGTCATGACCGGCGACCCGTCGGCCCCGGCGCTGGCCGGCTTCTACGCGTTCGGGGTGCGCAACTTCGACGTGCGCGGCGCGTTCGACTCGCTCTACCGGCAGGCGACGGTGCCGCACGAGTCGGGTCTGTCCGACAAGGGCTGCCCGGGGCAGTGCGAGGGCCAGCGCCCGAACCTGGCCGAGTACCTGCGCCTCCGGTACGCCCCTCAGGACACCTGCCACTGCTGGGGCGGCGCCGCCGAGACGCTGGAGGACGCGACGGCCGACTTCGCGCTGGCCGACTGGGCCGGCCGCATCGGGCGTGACAAGGAGCGCGCCCAGTTGCTGCCGCGGGCGAGCTGGTGGCGCAACACGTTCAACCCGTCCGCCGGCGCGGAGGGCGGTTACCAGCAGGCCCGCAAGGCGGACGGGAGCTGGCTGTGGCCGTTCTCGCCGACCTCGGACGCGGGTTTCGCGCAGGGCACGAGCGCCACGTACACGTGGATGGTCCAGCACGACGTGTCGGGCCTGGCCGCCGCCATGGGCGGCAAGGACCGCGCGGCCGAGCGGCTGGACGCGTTCTTCCACCGGCCCGACGGCTCGTGGGCGACGGGCGGCGACGGCTTTCGCTACGACCCGACGAACGAGCCGGGCATCCACGTCCCGTGGCTCTACAACGCGCTGGGCCGGCCGTGGAAGACGCAGGAAACGGTCCGCGCGATGGCGTCGCTGGTCTACAGGACCGGCCCGAGCGGCCTGCCGGGCAACGACGACCTCGGCACGATGTCCGCCTGGTACGTCTTCGCCGCGCTCGGCCTGTACCCGCAGACGCCGAGCCGCGCCGAGCTGCTGCTGTCGAGCCCGATGTTCCCGAAGGCGTGGATCAAGCGCGGCAACGGCCGCACGATCACGGTGACGGCCCCGCAGGCCGCCCCCGGCGCGATCTACGTCCAGGACGTGAAGGTCGACGGCCGGAGGTACACCAGGTCGTGGCTGCCGGAGTCGCTGGTCGACCGGGGCGGCGAGGTCGTCGTCGACGTCGGCGCCACCGCGAACCGGCAGTGGGCCACCGCCGAGGCCGACCTGCCCGTGGACCACGTGCCCGCCGCGCAGACCCCGATCCCGAACCTGCCGGAGGCGTGCGAGCCGACCGGCGGCGCCTGCGCCCAGAAGCTCCAGTACGACGTGGACGGCGTGGCCACCGCCGACGCCAAGGCGCAGGGCAACCTGGACGGCAAGGGCTGGAGCTTCCCCGCGGAGCAGCTCCCGGCGCCCGGCCCGTACGAGGGTCACGTGATCCCCGACACGAAGGGCACGGCGGGCAACTTCCACAGCCTGCGCGGCCAGCGCACCTACCTCACGCCGGGCCGCTACCAGGCGCTGGACCTGCTGGTCACGGCGGTGAACGGCGACCAGCAGACGGAGCTGACGATCACCTACGCGGACGGGACGACCTCCACGGCCCCGCTCAAGGTGACCGACTGGGCGGCCGGGGCGCCGCGCTTCGGCGAGCAGGCGGCGATCACGGCGGACACCCGCTACAACGTCAACGGCACCGCCGACGGTCGCAAGGTGAGCATCTGGCGGGTCTCGGTGCCGGCCGACCCGGGCAGGGAGGCGGTCTCGTTCACCAGCCCCGCCGTCCCGAACGTCAAGGTGTTCACCCTTAGTACTAAGCCGTAGCCAGCGTCTTCGCGTAGCAGCGGGTCAGCGGGGCGTCCACATACCTGCCGTACGGCTCGGTCAGCGTGTACGCGCACCGCTCGTACAGGGCGATGGCCTCGGGCTGGCGCAGCCCGGTCGCCAGCCGCAGCCGCTCGTAGCCGAGGCTCCTGGCCAGGTCCTCCAGGGCCGCCAGGAGCGCGGTGGCGATGCCGCGCCCGCGCCGGCCGGGCACGACGTACATGCGTTTGAGCTCTCCGGTGACGGCGTCCATGGGTTGGACGGCGCCGCAGCCGACGGCCTGGCCGTCGATGGAGGCGACCAGGAACCTGGCGCCCTCCTTCACCTGCGAGCGCCCTTCGGGCCCGTAGCGGGCGACGAGCTCGGCGAAGGCCGCGTCGAGCAGTGCGGCGAGCTCGGTGTCCGCGGCGGGCCGCTCCTCGATCAACATGCCGACATAGTAGGAAATCAGAGCCCAAGCATCTTCGCCGGCTCGGCCAGGATCTGCTGGATGATGAGCCCGGCCGCCCCGAGCACGGCCGCGTCGCCGCCCGTCCCCGAGACCACGAGCGCGGGCGGCGCGCCCCGCATCTGCCCCAGCCTGCCGCGCAGCCCTTCGCTCACCGGCCGCTCCAGCCAGCGGAACAGCGGCGCGAAGATCCCTCCGAGCACGATCCGGCCGGGGTCGAGCAGGTGCACGGCCGAGGTGAGCGCCACGCCGAGCGCGTGCCCGGCCCGCTCGCACGCCTCCTGCGCCCGCCGCTCGCCCGACTCCAGCCGCGCGACCAGGTCGCCGACCGAGGCGAGGTCGCCGAGCAGCGCGTCCTGGCCGGCGTACACCTCCAGGCAGCCCCGCCCGCCGCACCGGCACGTGGGCCCGTCGGGCACGACGACGACGTGCCCGAGCTCGCCGGCCAGCCCGAACGTGCCCCTGAACAGGTCGCCGCGCACCACGAGGCCGGCGCCGATGCCGATCTCGCCGGAGACGTAGAGGAAGTCGGGCTCGCGCGCGCCGAACCACAGCTCGCCGAGCGCGGCCAGGTTGGCCTCGTTGTCCACCTCGAAGGGCAGGTCCACCAGGTTCGCCACGCGGATGTCGCGCCAGCCGAGGTGCGGGGCGCTGCGCAGCACGCCGTCCTCGACGGTGCCGGGCACGGCGAGCGCGGCGCCGATGACGCGCAGCCCGGCCTGCTCGGCCTCGGCGGTGATCTCCTTGACCAGCCCGCGCAGCCCTTCGAGGATCTCGCGGGGGTCGGAGTTGCGGTTGTCGGCCGGCCGGACGCGCCGCAGCCGCACGGTACGCGTGAGGTCCACCACGCACGCCGCCAGGTAGTCGATGTTGATCTCCAACCCCAGCGCGGCCACCCGGTGCCCGCTCAGCGCGACCGCCACGCCGGGCCGCCCCCGCTCGCCGCCCCGCACGACGCCGCCTTCGGCCACCACGCCCGCCTCCAGCAGGTCCGCGACCAGGCTGGATACGGTGGTCTTGGTGAGCCCGGTCCGCTCGGCGAGGGCCGCGCGGGTGGCAGGTCCTGACCGGTGAATGGTCGCCAGCACTACGGACAGGTTACGGGCGCGCATGGAATCATGCCGGACCCCTCTTGACGACACCATGCCCACCTCCTCAGGATTAATACAGATTATGGACTAAAGCCCGCAAAGGACACCAATGACCAACTTCACCCCGACCCCGGACGACCGCTTCACCTTCGGCCTCTGGACCGTGGGCTGGCAGGCCCGCGACCCGTTCGGCGACGCCTCCCGCCCCGCGCTCGACCCGGTCGAGACCGTGCACCGCCTGGCCGAGCTGGGCGCCCACGGCGTCAGCTTCCACGACGACGACCTGCTCGCCGTCGAGCCCGACCGCGACAAGGCCATCGCCGCCTTCAAGAAGGCCCTCGACCAGACCGGCATGAAGGTCCCCGCGGCCACCACGAACCTGTTCACCCACCCGGTGTTCAAGGACGGCGCCTTCACCAGCAACGACCGCGACGTGCGCCGCTACGCCCTGCGCAAGGTCATGCGCAACCTCGACCTCGCCGCCTCGCTCGGCGCGAAGACGTACGTGTGCTGGGGCGGGCGCGAGGGCTCCGAGTCCGACGCCGCCAAGGACGTCAAGGCCGCGATGGGCCGCTACAAGGAGGCCCTCGACGTCATCTGCCAGTACGTCATCGACAAGGGCTACGACATCCGCTTCGCCATCGAGCCCAAGCCGAACGAGCCGCGCGGCGACATCCTCCTGCCCACGATCGGCCACGCCCTGGCCCTGATCAACGAGCTGGAGCACCCCGAGATGGTGGGCGTCAACCCCGAGGTCGGCCACGAGCAGATGGCGGGCCTGAACTTCGTGCACGGCATCGCCCAGGCCCTCTGGCACGGCAAGCTCTTCCACATCGACCTCAACGGCCAGCACGGCCCCAAGTACGACCAGGACCTCATCTTCGGCCACGGTGACCTGAAGAGCGCGTTCTTCCTGGTCGACCTGCTGGAGACGCACGGCTACGACGGCCCGCTCGTCTTCGACTACAAGCCGCTGCGCACCGACGACCCGCAGGACGTGTGGGACTCGGCCGCGGCGAACATGCGCACGTACCTGATCCTCAAGGAGAAGTCGCGCGTCTTCCGCGCCGACCCCGAGGTGCAGGAGGCCCTGCGCGCCTCCCGCGTGGACGAGCTGGCCCAGCCCACGCTCGCCGCCGGCGAGACGTGGCAGGACCTGGCCAAGGACGACTTCGACGTCGAGGCCGCCGCCGCCCGCGGCTTCCACTTCACCCGCCTCAACCAGCTCGCCCTCGAGCACCTCATGGGGGTACGCGGATGACCCGACCGATCAGTGTCCAGCTCTACACCGTCAGGGACGAGTTGGCCGCCGACCGCGACGCCGTGCTGCGGCGGATCGCGGAGATCGGATACCGGGCCGTCGAGCCCTACGACCCCACGACCGACCCCGAGGGCTTCCGCCGGGTGGCCGACGACCTCGGGCTCACGGTGTCGAGCACGCACGCGTACGCGCTGCTCAGCCAGGAGCCCGCGAAGGTCTTCGACGCGATCGCCACGGTCGGCACCGACAAGGTGATCATCCCCGGCGGCGTCGCCGAGGAGGAGTTCACCACCCGCGACGGTCTCGCGCGCACCGCCGACCTGCTCAACGGCCTGGCCGAGCAGGCCGCGGGGCACGGGATGCGGATCGGCTACCACAACCACTGGTGGGAGATCGAGCCGCGGGTGGACGGCCGGCACGCCATCGAGGTGCTGGCCGACCTGCTCGCGCCCGAGGTGTTCCTGGAGATCGACACCTATTGGGCGGCCGTGGGCGGCGCCGACGTGCCCGCCCTGCTCGGCCGCCTGTCGGAGCGGATCGAGGCGCTGCACGTCAAGGACGGCCCGGGGATCAAGGGCGAGCCGCACGTCGCGGTGGGCGCGGGTGTCATGCCCGTGCCCGCGATCCTCGGCGCCGCGCCCGGCGCGTGGCGCATCGTCGAGCTCGACGAGTGCGCGACGGACGTCTTCACCGCGCTCGCGGACAGCCACGCCTACCTCACCTCCCTGGAGAGCTCTTGAGCAACGGCCCGGTCGGCGTCGCCATCGTCGGCGCCGGAGTCATCAGCGGCCAGTACCTCCGCAACCTCAACGCGTTCCCCGACGTGCGCGTGGTCGCCGTCGCGGACCTCGACACCGACCGGGCCGCCGCCGTGGCCAGGGAGCACGACGTCCGGGTGTCCGGCACGCTCGGCGCCGTGCTCTCCCTGGCGGAGGTCGAGCTCGTGGTCAACCTCACGATCCCGGCCGCGCACGCGTCCGTCGCGCTGGAGTCGCTGCGCGCCGGCAAGCACGTGTACGGGGAGAAGCCCCTGACCATGGACCTGGACGAGGCCGCCAAGGTCATGGCCGAGGCCCAGAGCCGGGGGCTGCGGGTGGGCGGCGCCCCCGACACCTTCCTCGGCGCCGGGCTGCAGTCCGCCGTGCACGCCCTGCGCGCGGGCACGATCGGCGAGCCGGTCGCCGTCACGGCCGCCACGCAGAGCCTCGGCCCGGAGTCCTGGCATCCCAGCCCGGAGTTCCTGTACGCCCGGGGCGGCGGCCCGCTGTTCGACCTGGGCCCCTACTACCTGACCGCCCTGGTGTCCCTGCTCGGCCCCGTGACCCGGGTGGCGGCGGGGACGCGCAGGGCGCGCGAGCAGCGCGTCATCGGCTCGGGGCCGAAGGCGGGCACCGCGTTCCCGGTGGAGGTGCCCACCCACGTCAACGCCCTGCTGGACTTCCCCGGCTCGGCCACGGCGACGGCGACCTTCAGCTTCGACTCGGCCGTGAACCGGCGGATGATCGAGATCATCGGCACCGAGGGCGCGCTGTCGCTGCCGGACCCCAACACGTTCGACGGCCCGCTGCTGGCCCGCGGGCCCGCCGACCTCGACTGGCGGGAGCTGCCGGTCGCGGGCACGACGGCGGGGCGCGGCATCGGCGTCCTGGACATGGCCAGGTCGATCCGCGCCGGCACGCCGCACCGGGCGTCGGGCGAGCTGGCCTACCACGTGCTGGAGCTGATGTCGGCCATCACCGAGTCGGGCGAGCTGGCGCAGTTCAGGACGGTCGGCTCGACGGTGGCGGCGCCGGAGCCGCTGCCCGCGGACTGGGACCCGTACGAGGCGACCCTCGACTAGTCCGGGTACGGAAAGTTACAACATCCTTACACAAAGGAGTCACCACCTGCCGGGCGGGGCACTATTACGGTGAGTAATCATTCCGTAACAGCACTCCCAAGGGGATCCCATGCGCGTCCTGATCCAGCTCCGCCCGGCCCCCGACGTCGTCGCGTCGGTGATCGACCCCGGCGTCCGCAGCGCGGTCTCCGACGTCGTCGCCGACCTCCCCGGAGTCCTCCTCGACTCGGCGTTCACCCCGGTGGCCGTGCCCAGGCCGGTCTCCGCCGACGGCGCCCCGCTCTCCCCGCACCAGCGGGTGCGGTTCTCGATGGCGCCCGAGGACGCCTCGGTGCTCGTGCGCGGCGAGATCTCCGACGCCGAGCTGAGCACCCGGGCGGCGCTGCTGTCCTCCTCGGTGCGCGAGGTGGCGGGCGTGTTCGCCGACCCGGCCATCCACTCGCACCCGACCTGCGGCGACAGCGGCCCGGTGGGCGACTGGGAGGAGGTCAGGCGGCTGCTGCACGCCTACGACCTCTGGTCGGCCGGCCACGACGGCGAGGGCGTGGCCATCGCGGTGGTCGACACCGGCATCAACGCCGACCACGTCGCCGCCCGCATCGGCCACGACGTGACCATCGACGCCGACCGGAGCTGGAGCCCGCCCGGGGTGGACAAGACACCCGGCCGCTACCCGGTGCAGCACGGCTCCATGTGCGCCTTCGACACGCTGATCGCCGCACCCAAGGCCACCCTGCTCGACATCCCGGTCCTGCTCAGCCGCAAGCCGGGCCCGACCGCCGACGGCCTGCTGTCGGACGCGGTGGCCGCCTACTCCCACCTGGCCACCGTGCTGGAGGCCATGCCCGCCGACTCCCGGTCCCTGGTCGTCTCCAACAGCTGGGGCCTGTTCTCCCCCGACATGGACTTCCCGCCCGGCCACCCCGGCAACTACTCCGACAACCCGGCGCACCCGTTCAACGTGATCGTCGGCAGCCTGGAGGGCGCCGGCGCCGACATCCTGTTCTCGGCGGGCAACTGCGGGCGCGAGTGCCCCGACCGGCGCTGCGGCTTCCCCGACCGGACGATCGCGGGCGCCAACTCCCACCCGCAGGTGCTGTCCGTCGGCGGCGTGGACACGCGCGGCCAGCGCGTCGGCTACTCCTCGCAGGGGCCGGGGCGGCTGTCGGAGCGCAAGCCCGACCTGTGCGCCTACACGCACTTCGCCGGCTCCGAGGCGGTCGGCGCCGCCGACACCGGCACCTCCGCCGCCTGCCCCGTGGCCGCCGGCGTGGTGGCCGCCGTGCGCACGCAGCGCTCCGCGGCCGAGCTGTCGCCCGCGCAGCTCCGTACGCTGCTGCACCGCACCGCTGACGACCGCAGCACGGTCGGCTTCGACCACGACTACGGCTTCGGCATCATCGACCCGCCCGCCATCCTGGCCGCGCTCGGCCGCCAGAACCGCACCCGCGCCGCCTGACCGGAGCCGCCTGACCCGAGCCGCCCCCGATGCCGGCGTCCGGCAACGCGTTGGCCTGAACCGGGCGGACCCGCAAGAATGGCGCGATGGCTGACAGTGCCGAGACCGACTGGGTCTCCAGGTTCGCGGACGAGGTGATCTCCGAGGCGGAGCGACGCGCCCCGGGTAAAGCGATCGTCTGCGCCTCAGGGCTGAGCCCGTCGGGCCCGATCCACCTGGGCAACCTGCGCGAGGTGATGACACCTCACCTGGTCGCCGACGAGATCAGGCGGCGCGGCCTGGAGTGCGTGCACCTGATCTCGTGGGACGACTACGACCGCTTCCGCAGGGTGCCCGCGGGCATCGACCCGTCGTGGGCCGAGCACATCGGCAAGCCACTGACCTCGGTGCCCGCCCCGCCCGGCAGCCGGTACGCCAACTGGGCCGAGCACTTCAAGGCCCCCCTGGTCACCGCGCTGGCGGAGCTAGGCGTGGAGTACCACGCGATCAGCCAGACCGCCCAGTACACCTCGGGCGTCTACCGCGAGCAGATCCTGACGGCGGTGCGCGCGCGGGCCACGATCGACGCGGTGCTGTCGCGCTACCGCTCGAAGCAGGGCGACGGGGCCGAAGAGGGCGGGGCGCGCGGCGCGTACTTCCCGTACAAGCCGTACTGCGACCTGTGCGAGCGCGACCTGACCACGGTCACGAACTACGACGACGAGACGACCGAGCTGGCCTACACCTGCGAGTGCGGCTTCGGCGAGACCGTGCGCCTGGCCGAGCACGACCGGGGCAAGCTGGTGTGGAAGGTCGACTGGCCGATGCGCTGGGCGTACGAGGGGGTGGTCTTCGAGCCGTCCGGGGTCGACCACCACTCTCCGGGGTCGGCGTGGATCGTGGGCGGGCAGCTCGTCGGCGAGGTGTTCGGCGGTCAGCAGCCGATCGGCCCCATGTACGCGTTCGTCGGCATCACCGGCATGGCCAAGATGAGCAGCTCCAAGGGCGGCGTGCCGACCCCGTCCGACGCGCTGGAGATCATGGAGGCGCCGCTGCTGCGCTGGCTGTACGCGCGCCGCAAGCCGGCCCAGTCCTTCAAGATCGCCTTCGACCACGAGATCCAGCGCCTCTACGACGAGTGGGACTCCCTGGGACGCAAGGTCGCGGCCGGGCAGGCCCAGCCGGCCGAGCTGGCCGCGCACCGCCGCGCGGTGTCCACGGCGGCGGGCCCGCTGCCGGTCACGCCGCACCCGGTCGCCTACCGCACGCTGGCCTCCGTCGCCGACATCACGACCGGGCACGCCGAGCAGACCCTACGCATCCTGCGCGACCTCGACGGCGTCGAGACGCTCGACGAGGTGCGGCCCCGCCTCGACCGCGCGCGGCGCTGGGTGGAGCTGCACCTGCCCGCCGACCAGCGCACCCGCGTGCGGGAGTCGCCGGACCAGGAGCTGCTCGGCTCGCTCGGCCAGGCCGAGCGCGAGGGGCTGCGGCTGCTGGCCGACGGCCTCGACGACTGGACGCTGGAGGGGCTGACCGCGCTCGTGTACGGCGTGCCCAAGCTCCAGGCGGGCCTGCCGGCCGACGCCCCGGCCACGCCTGAGCTGAAGACGGCGCAGCGGGCCTTCTTCACCCTGCTCTACCGCCTGCTCGTCGGCCGCGACACGGGCCCGAGGCTGCCGACCCTGCTGATGGCCGTGGGCGCCGACCGGGTGCGCAAGCTGGTGGGCGCGTGAGCGGGCTGAGCGGCGCGGTCCTGATCACGGGCATCTCCGCGTCGGGCAAGTCGACGGTGGCGCAGGCGCTGGCCGAGCGGCTGCCCCGCTCGGCCCACGTGCGCGGCGACGCGTTCCGCCGGATGGTGGTCGGCGGGCGCGCCGAGATGACGCCGGAATTGTCCGCGGAGGCGGTACGGCAGCTCCATCTTCGTTACCGAATCGCAGCCAAAACAGCAGATCTATATTTTGACGCCGGATTCACGCCAATTGTTCAGGATGTCATTCTCGGTGGGGATTTGGAGTTGTTCACGAAGCTGGTCGCCACCCGTCCCTTGCACGTGATCGTCCTGGCCCCCGACCCCGCCGAGGTCGAGCGCCGCGAGGCGGCCCGCCCCAAGACCGGCTACGGCGGAGGATGGACGATTGCCCAGCTAGACGCCGCGCTGCGGCAGGAGACACCGCGCCTCGGGCTCTGGCTCGACACCACCCGCCAGAGCGTCCCGGACACCGTGGACGAGATCCTCGCCAGAGCGGGGGAGGCCCAAATCACCTGAGTTTTCGTCATACGCATGATCTATGCAAGGCACTGTTAAGCGGGCTGCATGTGCGGGCGGCGAACCTTGGTGACATGAACAAGCAGCCTTTCGCCGCCAGTGTCAGCGTCATCGTTCCCGCGATGAACGAGGCCGAGAACCTTCCCCACGTCTTCGCGACGCTGCCCGACTGGATCGACGAGGTCATCCTCGTCGACGGCAACTCGACCGACGACACCATCGCCGTCGCGCGTAGGCTGCGCCCCGACCTGCGGGTCGTCGTGCAGAGCCGGCGCGGCAAGGGCAACGCCCTCATCGAGGGCTTCCAGGCCGCCCAGGGCGACATCATCGTCATGATCGACGCCGACGGATCCACCGACGGCCGGGAGATCCGCTCCTTCGTCGCCACGCTCATGAACGGCGCCGACTTCGCCAAGGGCTCCCGGTACGCCCCTGGTGGCGGCTCGGACGACCTCAGTCCGATCCGCTCGCTCGGCAACAAGGTCCTGACGGGGCTCACCAACTTCCTCTACGGCACCCGCTACACCGACCTCTGCTACGGCTACAACGCCTTCTGGGCCCGCCACCTCGACGCTCTCGGCCTCGACTGCGACGGCTTCGAGATCGAGACGCTGATGAACGTGCGCGCCGCCCAGGCCGGCCTCATCATCCGCGAGGTCCCCAGCCACGAGCGCTCCCGCATCCACGGCGTCAGCAACCTGAACGCGGTGCGCGACGGCTGGCGGGTGCTCAAGACCATCTGGCGCGAGCGCTCCCGCGGCGCGGCCGTCTCCCCGGCGCAGTCCGCCCAAGTGGCGCTGGCCAAGTAGGGAGTGACATTCTCGAACAATGCGCTACATAGTGATCGGAGCAGGGGCAGTCGGCGGAACCATCGGCGCCCGCCTGTTTCAGGGCGGGCACGAGGTCCTCCTCATCACGAGAGGAGCCCACTACGAGGCTCTCCGGCGAGACGGCCTGCGACTGATCACCCCCGAAGGCTCCGAGACCCTCGACATCCCCTCCGCCGACGGCCCCGTGCCCACGCGCGATGACGACGTGCTCATCCTGGCGACCAAGTCCCAGGACACGATCGCCGCGCTGGCTCCCTGGCCGGCCGACCTGCCCGTGGTATGCGCCCAGAACGGCGTGGCCAACGAGCGCATGGTCCTGCGGCGGTTCGAGCGCGTCTACGGCATGTGCGTGTGGTTGCCGGCACAGATCCCCCAGCCCGGCGTCATCGCCGCCCACGGCCACCCCTACTCGGGCATGCTGCACGTCGGCCGTTACCCACAGGCTGTGGACGACGACGGCCTCGCCGCGAAGATCGCCGGCGACCTGAGCAAGCACGGCCTCGTCGGCCGCGCCGTGCCCGACGTCATGCGCTGGAAGTACGCCAAGCTCCTCAGCAACCTGGGCAACGCCGCCGAGGCGCTGCTCGGCCACGTGCCCGCCCTGACCGAGGTGGTCGAGCGCGCCAGGGCCGAGGCCAGGGCCGTGCTGGCGCACGCCGGCATCGCGTACGCCACTCCGCAGGAGGAGGCCGAGGTCCGCGGGCACAAGGTCGACGCGCGTCCCATCGAGGGCGTCAGCCGCGGCGGCGGATCGTCGTGGCAGAGCCTGGCCAGGGCCAGCGGCTCGATCGAGGCCGACTACCTCAACGGCGAGATCGTCCTGCTGGGCCGCGAGCACGGCCTGGCCACCCCGGTCAACGAGACGCTGCGGCGCGAGGCCAACCGGTTCGCCCGCGAGAAGCAGCCGCCCGGCTCGATGCCGCCCGAGACGCTGACGGCGCTCATCGACGCGCGTTCCGCAGCCGGATCCCGCTGAACTCGAGGCTGCTGGCCGTCACCTCGTTCCAGAACGGCCACAGGTTGTCCAGCACCCTGAGCTGGATGCCCGCCTCCTCGTGCAGCTCGAACAGGTCGCCCACCGGCTCCGGCGGCCCCAGCGGCTTCACGGTCTCCTTGCAGACCACCGCGTGCGGCGGCTCCCCGATGGGCGCGAAGCGGTCGGCCGGCAGCCGGTAGGCGAACAGGCGCACCTCCATGAGCGCCTTCACCCAGCAGTACTCGATGGCGTGCACCCGCTGACCGCAGCCCGCGCCGATGATCCGGGCCGTGTCCGCCTCGTCGGTGCGCGGCCCGACCCACGCCATCGCGCGCGGGCAGGCTCTCGGGAACCAGTAGTCGGGGCAGCGGTCGTAGCCGACCGCCCACACGTACGGCTCGCTGCGCGAGCTCGTCACCGCCACGTGCGGCACGAAGCGCTCGATCGTCGGGTCTTCGGAGAAGTGCAGGACCTGGCCCGGCTCGGGTCTCATGGACGTCATCATCGCGCATACCCCGCCGATCTACGGGCAGGAGAAACGCCTCTTACGACAAGGGGTGAGTTGGATGATCGTCATAGGACTGCTCCTGATCCTGCTCGCCGGCGCTGCGTTCGCCTTGGTGCTCACCGAGGAGAGCACCAGGTACATCCTGTTCGGCTACACCTTCGAGCTCAACCACGTCGAGATGTTCCTCGCCGGTGCGGCCGCCGCGGCCGTCCTGCTGCTGGGGCTCTGGCTGCTGGGCTCGGGTTCCCGCAGGACCGCCAGGCAGCGTCGCCGGCTGCGCAGTGCCAGGGCGGAGGCCTCCAGCCGGGTGGCCCAGCTGGAGGACGAGAAGCGCGACCTGCAGCGCAAGCTGGAGCGCGAGCACACCAAGGCCGAGCGCGAAAGCGCGAAGGCCGAGCGCGAGCACGTGAAGGCCGAGCGCGAGCACGCCCCCGTGCCCGCCGACGACCGGCTCGTGGCCCGCGCCGACCACCGCCGCTGAGTCCCGAAAGGGGCCGGGTCAGGCCACTTCCGCGCTCTGGCGCGAGGGCACCAGCTTGCCCTCGCGCCAGAGCGCGAATCCGGTGATCACCGCCCCCAGCCCCTCCCAGAGCCCGACGCCGAAGAACTTGCCCGGGGCCGCCCCCGTCAGCACCAGCGTCGTGAAGACCGCGAACGTCACGAGCCGGAACGGCACGGTCCAGCGGAAGAACGGGGTGTAGTCGTGCGAGGCGGCGAACAGGTAGTAGACGCCCATGTTCACGGCCGCCATGGAGCTGGCGGCCATATAGACCAGCGTGTAATCCCCGGCCGGCCGCACGTCCAGCACCTCGAATCCCAGCATGCCCAGCAGCGTGCCGGGCGAGATCAGCCCGAGCAGGCCGAGCGCGAAGGCGAGGAAGCCGAAGACCGCGATGGTCCAGCCGGAAAAAGAACGCGGAAGACGCACAGAAATCCTTCCAAAGGGGGGTGTAATCTGCGAGGCGATCTCATCATGCACCCGGAGGTCGCATGCCCCCCACGCGTGGCCGCCCCATCGCGCTGAAACTCCTCATCCTCCTGCTGGTCCCGCTGCTCTCCCTGGTGGGCCTGTGGGCGTTCGCCGCCGGCCTGACCGGTGGCGCCGGCATGCGCCTGCTCTCGATCAACGACCTGGCGACCAACTTTGCCCTGCCGTCCGAGGCCGTCAACATCGCGCTGCAGGACGAGCGGCTGGCCTCCGTCGAGTTCCTGGTGACCGGGCAGGGCGCCGACATCATGGCCGAGCGGCGCGGGCGCACCGACCGCGCCGTGAAGACCTTCCGCTCGTCGGCCGCGAGCCTGCGCGACCTGACGCCGGAGATGCGCACCCAGCTCAACGCGCTCAACGTCAAGCTCGACCAGCTCGCCGACGTCCGCAAGGAGGTGGACGGCACGCTCGCGGCACCGCTCGACGTCATCGACGGCTACAGCCAGATCGCCGACGCCTCCTTCCGCATGTACGACGCCATGATCCTGGTCCCCGACATGGCGCTCTACCAGCAGGCCCGCGCCGTGACCATGCTCGGCGAGGCCAAGGAGGTGCTCTCCAGGGAGCGGGCCGTGGTCGCGATCGTGCTGGCCAGGGGCCGGGTCGAGGCGCGGGAGCGGGAGTCGTTCACCGGCATGGTGGCGACCAGGCGGCTGCTGTTCTCCCAGGCGCTCTCACATCTCGACGGCAGCCTGCGCGGCCCGTACGGGAAGCTGGCCGGCTCGCCCGTCTACGAGGAGTTCCTGAAGGCCGAGGACGTCATCAAGGGCCAGGCGGCCGTCAACGGGCTGCCCGCGAGCGCCGCCACCTGGCCCATCGACGCCCAGAACCTGTGGAACGCCGTCGAGCGCGCCCAGGCCAAGACCAATCAGGGCATCGTGAACCGGGTGACCCCGACCGCCATCGGCATGCTCGTCAAGATCGGCGTGGCGGGCGGCGTGGGCCTCGTCGCGGTCATCGCCTCGATCCTGCTCTCGCTGCGCTTCCGCACGCGGCTGGTGCGGGAGCTGGCCGCGCTGCGTGACGCCGCCACCGAGCTGGCCGAGGTGCGGCTGGCCGGGCTGGTCAAGCGGCTGCGCACCAACACCGCGCCGCCGACGTCGGCCGAGATGGCGCCGCTGGAGGTCAAGGCGAACACCTCCGAGGTGGCCGACATCGTGCGCGCCTTCAACGACGTGCAGTCGACCGCCATCGAGGCCGCCGTCGACCAGGCCAGGCTGCGCCACGGCGTCAGCCAGGTCTTCGTGAACCTGGCCAGGCGCAACCAGTCGCTGCTGCACCGCCAGCTCCTGCAGCTCGACAGCATGGAGCGGGCCACGGAGGCGCCGGAGGTGCTGGCCGACCTGTTCAAGCTCGACCACCTCACCACGCGCATGCGCAGGCACGCGGAGAGCCTCATCATCCTGTCGGACCAGGCGCCCGGGCGCGGCTGGCGCAATCCGGTGCCGATCCTCGACGTGCTGCGCGCCGCCGTGGCCGAGGTCGAGGAGTACGAGCGGGTGGAGATCATGCAGCCGCCGTCCGTGGCGCTGCTCGGCTCGGCGGTCACCGACGTGGCCCATCTGATGGCCGAGCTGATCGAGAACGCCACCCTCTTCTCGCCCCCGCAGACCAGGGTGGACGTGCGCAGCTCCGTCACCCCGCACGGCCTCGTCGTGGAGGTGGAGGACCGCGGCCTCGGCCTGCCGCGCACCGAGCTCGACGAGCTGAACGACCGGTTGACCACCGCCCCCGAGTTCGACCTGGCGCAGAGCGACCGGCTCGGCCTGTTCGTGGTCGCGAGGCTCGCGGCCAGGCACGGCATCAAGGTCGCCCTGGTGCCCTCGCCCTACGGCGGCCTGACCGCGATGGTGGCCCTGCCCGCGTCCCTGCTCGCCGACCAGCCCGCGCTGGCCGGCCGGTAGGACGTCGCGGCCAGGGCCCGCGCCGGCCGGCTAGGACGGCGACCAGGGCCCGCGGTCACAGGCGCAGGAACGGCTCGCTGAAGTGCCCGGTGGCCAGGATCGCCCGCTCGGCCCGCAGCGCGGCCAGGACCTCGGTCCTGCTGCGCACGGCGGCGTCCTGGTCGTCGTCGTAGACGTAGGGCACGGTCGGGTCGTCGAGCTGCACGGGGTGCAGGACCAGGTCGCCGGTCATGGCCAGCTCGCCGGCCCTGGCGATCTGGTGGCCGGGCGTGTGCCCGGGGGTGTGCCGCACGCGCACGCCGGGCGTCACCTCGGCGTCGCCCTCGACGACGTGGAGCTGCCCCTTGATGACGGTGACGACGTCGTCGAGCACCGGCCCCCTGGCGGCGTCGAGATCCGCCTTCTGCACGACGTACCGGGCGTTCTCGAACGCCGGGCGGCCGCCGGCGACCGCGCCCGAGGCGTGGTCGCTGTGCAGGTGCGTGAGGATGACGGTGCCGATGTCGGCGGGCGCGACGCCCGCGGCGGCCAGCTCGCCGGCCAGCGTGCCGGGCACCGGCGCCCAGGTGGACGCGGGTGAGTCCGTGCCGCCGATGCCGGTGTCGACCAGCGTCAGCCGGTCGGCCGCGTCGCGGATCAGGAAGCAGTGGAAGTGCAGGACCCACGGGTCGTCGGGCAGGCCGGAGCCGGCGAACATCTCACTCAGCGGGCGGCGGATCGCCGCCCCCATGGGGCCCACGGCGTCGCAGAGGGGTGTCACCTCGATGCCGGACACGGTCAGCGGTTGATGCGGCATCCCGCCAGGTTAGGCGGCGACGGGCTGGGCCGGAACGTACTCGTTCTCGACGTCGGCGGCGTAAACGGCGCGGCGGCAGTTCGCGCACCGGTACATGATGGGGCCTTCGTCCAGCTCGTGGTGGCACCGCGGGCAGTTGGCGGTCTTCATGATGGTGCTCCCCCAAGGAGATTTTTCTGTTTCGTCCCTATGGAACCCTCATCGAGTTGCAGGGACCCTGCATGCCACTTGACACGATGACGCTGCGTCGACGGGGGCTCTGTGCTGCTCGGCACACCAGGCGCGGTAATTTTCCTCGCTGCGCATCGCCGAGAAGAACATTGTCATGCCTGGCGCCCCGGATTCGCGGGAGAAGCTCCGATAACCGTCCAGGAATAGCCCAAGAGGGCTAGGCGTTGCATGGACTGGACGGTGTGGTATCTTGCCACCAAGCGTCGAGCTCCAGCTCCGCTTGATCTTCCAAGCCGGCTCCGGCCCTCCTGTTCGCAGGGCGCCCGGCCTGCTTTCCTTCATCACCCGCCGGTCCTCGTCCGAGTGCCCCGGCGCATCTCCCCCAAAGGGGCTCATCATGTCTGTGCACACCATTCCAGAGCAGCGTGCCGCCGCGCCGGTCCGCCACGTGGAGGGACTCCTGGACGTACGCGACAAGTCCGCGTTCATCCGGGCGGATCACCTGCCGGGGCCGGGCGACGTACGCGTCACCCCCGAGAAGGTCCGCCAGTGGGACCTGCGCCCCGGCGACCACGTCGTCGCGGCCTTCGACGGCAACAAACTCCTCAAGGTCGAATCGGTCAACGGCGCCGCCTCGTGGCTCGACCGCCCGCAGTTCGACCAGCTCACCCCCATCCATCCGGACGAGCGGCTCAGCGTCGAGACGCCGTCGCTCACCACCCGGGTCATCGACCTGTTCGCACCCATCGGCAAGGGGCAGCGCGGCCTCATCGTGGCGCCGCCCAAGGCCGGCAAGACCATGGTGCTGCAGGCGCTGGCCGCCGGGATCTCCCGCAACCACCCCGAGGCGCACCTCATGGTCCTGCTCGTGGGCGAGCGGCCCGAGGAGGTCACCGAGATGCGGGCCGGCATCGCCAGCGAGATCTACGCCTCGACCTTCGACCACCCCGACCGCGACCACACCGCACTCGCCGAGCTCGCCATCGAGCGCGCCAAGCGCCTCGTCGAGTCGGGCCGCGACGTGATCGTGCTGCTCGACTCGCTGACCCGGCTCGGGCGGGCCTACAACAACGTCGCGCCCGGCGGCGGGCGCGTCCTGACGGGCGGCATCGACGCCCGCGCCCTCTACCCGCCCAAGCGCTTCTTCGGCGCCGCCCGCAACGTCGAGAACGGCGGCTCGCTGACCATCCTCGCCACCGCCCTCGTGGACACGGGGTCGCGGATGGACAACAACCTGTACGAGGAGTTCAAGGGGACGGGCAACATGGAGCTGCACCTCGTCCGCGAGCTGGCCGAGCGCCGCCTCTTCCCCGCCGTGGACCTCGACGCCTCCGGCACTCGGCGCGAGGAGCTGCTGATGCACCCGTCGGAGCGCGAGATCGTCTGGCGGCTGCGCCGCTCGCTGGCGGGGCTGGACCGGCAGCAGGCCCTCCAGGCCCTCATCGACAGGCTCCGCTCGACCTCCTCCAACGCCGCCTTCCTCATGGAGACGGCCAAGGCCGCGTGAGCGGCGTCCCGCGGCTCGTACAGCACAATGGCCGCATGCTGGCTGACATCGTCGACTATCTGATCTGCCCCGTGTGCCGCGCCGAGCTGCGCCTGGCCGGGCCGGCCGTGCGCTGCGCCGCCGGTCACACCTTCGACGTCGCCAAGCAGGGTTACGTGAGCCTGCTCACCGGCTCCGGGCAGCCGGGCACTGCCGACACCGCCGAGATGGTGGCCGCGCGGGCGGCCTTCCTCGACAAAGGGCACTACGCCCCGCTGACGGACGCACTGGCGGAAACCGTACGGGCATACGTGACATCTGAGAACGTTCCAGGAAAACATGAGTCCTCTACCGAAACGCATGACGACGCGGAGTTGAGGGCGTACCGTGAGACGGAAGTGGAGGCCGGTTCCGGCACGCCGCCCGCGGGCGGTGAGCGGGAGCCGGGCAAGGTCGAGGACCACCGCGCGGCGGGCAGGGCCGCGCCGGTGATCGTCGATGCGGGCGCGGGCACCGGGCACTACCTGGCGGCCGTGCTCAACGCGGTGGACGATGGCATCGGGATGGCGTTCGATGTGTCGAAGCACGCTGTACGCCGGGCGGCGCGGGTGCATCCCAGGGCAGGGGCGTTCGTGGCCGACGTGTGGCGCCCGCTTCCGATCAGGAGCGGGGTGGCCGATGTGGTGATCGACGTCTTCGCGCCCAGGAACGGGCCCGAGTTCCGGCGCGTGCTGCGGCCGGGAGGCGCGGCGGTGGTCGTCACCCCGGCTCCCGAGCATCTCAGCCCGCTCGTCGAGGAGCTGGGGCTGCTCTCCGTCGATGAGGAGAAAGAGCGCAGGGTGGCGCGCAGCCTGGAGGGGTTCGCCGAGACCGGGCGGCGCACGGTCGCGTTCGAGATGGAGCTGGGGCACGACGACATCGCCCAGGTCGTCGGCATGGGCCCGAGCGCGTGGCATCACCAGGCGGACACGCTCGGCGAGCGGATCGCCGCAGTTGTCTCCCGAAATGTCGCGAAAAGACAGCAAAAAGTAGTAACGCGCGCCGCGTTTCATCTGTCTATCTACGAGCCGGCACCCCGTTCAAGACCTGTTCCTTGACGGGCATGTGCGACTGGTGTTACTGATGGGGCATTTAGTCCGAAATTCCCCCACATTCTCGGAGAATTTCCCCGGCACAGGCGCAATACTGGACGGCATCCCGAGCCCTGAGGCACGGGACATCAACGGGAGGGGGCGCGCCGGATGAAGGCGGAGGAACGCTGGCAGGCCAGGTTCCGCGCGTCGCGCATGACGCTGCCGTCCTGGGCCCGCCAGGCCCCGAACCGCGCCATCTACCGCTCCAACGCCACGGGCAAGTGGGAGGTCTACGCCTGGGACCGCGTGACCGGCGCCACCCGACAGGTCACCGACCAGCCCAAAGGCACCGCGTACGCGGCGATCGACCCCACCGGACAGTGGATCTACTGGTTCGCCGACACCGACGGCGACGAGTACGGCCAGTGGTGGCGCCGGCCGTTCACCGGCGGCCCCGGCCAGCCGGTCGCGCCCGACCTGCCGCCCGGCCAGCCCGGCGGCATCGCGCTGTCCACCACCGGCGTCGCCGCGATCAGCCTGGCCGGCGAGGGCACCTTCCGCGTCCACCTCGTCCGCGAGGGCCAGCCCACCGAGACCCTGTACGAGCACACCGAGGCCGCCTGGGTGGCCGCCATGTCGCTCGACGGCTCCCTCATCGCCATCAACCACGGCGAGTACGGCGACTTCCGGCACCCGGCGCTGCGCGTCGTCCGCCAGAACGGCCACGTGGTCGGCGAGCTGCACGACGGCCCCGGCAGGGGCGTGGTCGGCCTCAGCTTCGCCCCCATCGTCGGCGACCGCCGCCTGCTGGCCCTGCACGAGCGCCGCAGCCGCGACGAACCGCTGGTCTGGGACCCGGTGACGGGCGAGCAGCGCGAGATCTGGCTGCGCGACCCCGGAGACCTGCACGCCGAGTGGTACGACGACGGCCGCGGCCTGCTCATCCTGCGCGACGACCGCGCCCGCAGCCACCTGCACCGCTACGACCTGCGCGGCGGCGGCCTGACGCCCATCGAGACGCCGCACGGGGTGATCGACGAGGCCCGGCCCAGGCCCGGCGGCCACGTCGAGTACTCCTGGTCCAGCGCCTCCCGCCCGCCTATCGTGCGCTCCAGCAACGGCCAGGTCGTCGTCAACCCCATCGGCCCGCCGGCGCCGCCGAGCGTCCCGGTCGAGGACATCGACGTGGAGGGCGAGGGCGGCCGCATCCACGCGCTGGTCTCCAGGCCGGAGACCGGCCAGGCACCCTACCCGACGGTCTTCCTGCTGCACGGCGGCCCGACGGCGCACGACCGCGACGCGTTCTCGCCGACCGTGGCGGCCTGGGTGGACGCCGGGTTCGCCGTCGTCCGCGTCAACTACCGGGGCTCGACCGGTTACGGCTCCGCCTGGCGCGACGCGCTGCACGGCGACGTCGGGCACATCGAGCTGGCCGACGTCGCGGCCGTGCGGCAGTGGGTGGTCGACCACGGCATCGCCGACCCCGGCCGGACCCTGCTGGCCGGCACGGCGTGGGGCGGCTACCTGACGCTGCTCGGCCTCGGTACCCAGCCCGACCTCTGGGCGTGCGGCATCGCCGCGGTGCCGATCGCCTGCCACCAGACGTCGTACGAGGACGAGGCGGAGAGCCTGCGCGCCTTCCACCGCGCGCTGCTCGGCGGCTCGCCCGAGGAGCAGCCGGAGCGGTACGCGGCCAGCTCCCCCATCACCTACGTCGACCAGGTCAAGAGCCCGCTGCTGATCCTCGCGGCCGAGAACGACACCCGGTGCCCGCTGCGGCAGATCGAGAAGTACGTCACCAAGCTCGAAGAGCACGGCCGCCACCACGAGGTCTACACCTACGACGCCATCCGCGGCTCCCTGGTGGTGGCCGAGCGGATCGCGCAGACGGCGCTGCAGCTCGAGTTCGCCCGCAAACACATCGGCTGACCGCGAGCCCCCGCGCCCGCCAGCCTCCCCGCCACAGGGCGTTCCCAGCTCGTCGCAGAGCGCTCCCGCGTCGCCGGGACACTCGGCGAGCTGCGAGAATGGCCTTGACCGGGCTCTTGACTGTCGGCCAGAGCGCCTGTCATCATCTCGCCACCCGCAGTCAGCCGGAAAGGCGCACCTTGACCAGCACGCCCCCGCCCCTGCCCCGCCTCTCAGCGGGCGCGCAGCACCACGATGGCGAGGTCGTCGGCGCTGGGCTCGGAGGCGAACTCGGCGGCGCCCCTGCGGATGCGCTCGGCCACCGCCCTGGCCGACAGCCCGGCGCACTCGGCCAGCAGCTTGGCCAGCCCGCCGTCGTCGTCGAGCAGCCGCCCGCCGGAGCGCCGCTCGGTGACCCCGTCGGTCACGGCCAGCAGCACGTCTCCGTGGTCGAGGTGCACGGTGTCGGCCTCGAACACGACCTCGTGGAAGACGCCGAGCAGCGACTGCGGGGTGGTGACCGCCTCCACGTGGCCGCTCGGCTTGAGGCGCAGCGCCTCGGGGTGGCCGGCCGAGACGAGCCGTACCTCAAGGCCGTCGGGCACGGGCGTGATGTCGCCGTGCAGCAACGTGAGGAACCTCGCCCGCTCGCCCTCCTCCAGGATCGCCTGGTTGAGCCGCCCGAGCACGGCGGCCACGCCGTAGCCCTCGCGGGCCAGCAGCCGCAGCGTGTGGCGGGCCAGGCCGGTGACGGCGGCGGCCTCGGGGCCGGTGCCGCAGACGTCGCCGATGGCGAAGCGCCACGAGTCGTCGCCGGCCTTGAACAGGTCGTAGAAGTCGCCGCCGACCTCGTTGACCTCGCCGGCGGGCTCGTAGATGACGCCGTAGTCGAGGCCGGGCACCTCGGGCTCGTTCGGCGGGAGCAGGCTGCGCTGCAGGGCGCGGTTGGCGGCGGCCTGCTGGGCGTAGAGGCGGGCGTTGTCCATGGCCAGCGCGGCGCGCCTGCCGATGTCCTCGGCGAACTGGATGACCTCGTCGGGGAAGCGGTCGGGGCGGCCCAGGCACATCATGCCGAGGCTGCGCCCGCGCGCGGTCAGCGGCACGGCGAGCACCTGCGACTCGGGCAGGTGGATCAGGGAGGTGACGCGGGTGTCGGCAGCGTCGACGTCCATGTCGGTGAGCTGCTCGCGCAGGCCGTCGATCCGGGCCTCGTCGGCGTGCCAGAGGTAGACCAGGCGCAGCGGCCCGGAGTTGTCGGAGGTGTAGACGGCGCACCAGCTCGACAGCCGGGGCACGACGACCTGGGCGATGATCGCCGGCACCATGTCGGGGTCGAGCGTGCCGGCGAGCAGGTCGCTGGCGTCGGCCAGGAACCCCAGCCAATGTGGCCCGCGGCTGCTCTCCTCCAGCCATTCGGCTGCCACCCGGTCGGCGGAGCCAGGTAGCGTGAGCCTTGCCCAATGGACACGGGAATCGCCCGCAAAGGTGACTCCCCACTCCTCGACGTTGACGGAAGGAGCCTTCGGATCACTCTGGGAGAGGTTTCGTTGCCGCAACTCCACCTGCACTGCGTCCCCGAAATGCTTCCAAATCACCTCAAACGGCTCATCAGCGACCTGCTCGGCCAGGTCCGCGGCGACCTGCTCGGCAGTATGGAGCACGCCGCCGGTGGCCCACGCGGTCATCACCTCGCGCGTGAACCTCATCGCAGCCGTCACAGCGGTCTCGCCGGGCGCGAAGGTCGCGGCCAGCACCGCATGGGGAGAAGCAGTCATCCCAACGTGCCTACCACACTTCCCGCTGACTTGGGGTAAATCCAAGGACAGGACTACGAGCTACTCATCGTGACAGACTTGAATCACTCGCCGTGCGGCAGCGACGAGTGAAGGAGGCCCCATGACCACGGCCAAGGCCGCTCTAAGCCCAGAGGAGAGGACTTACACCGAGTCGGATCTCGTGCCCATCCTTGAGACTCTTTTCTCTTGGCGTGACGGAGACTTCCGGCGTCGGGTCCCTCACGCGCCTCCTGGCATCCTCAGCGAGGTGCGGTTGCTGCTGAACGAAGTGGCCGACCGGCGCGAGCACCTCGCCAACGAGCTGTCACGCGTGCGCAAAGAAGTCGTCAAGGAAGGCCGCTTCGGCGAGCGGCTGACGCCCGGGCCGGGCGTCGGCGCGTGGGCCGAGAGCGTCGAGTCGGTCAACATGCTGATCGACGCCCTGGTGAGCCCGGTCAGCGGCGCGGCCGACGTCATCGACGCGGTGGCCAAGGGCGACCTGTCGCGCCGCATCGACCTCGACCGCTCGGCGCGGGGCGAGGTGCGCCGGCTCGGCAAGGCCATCAACGGCATGGTGGACCAGCTCGCGCTGTTCAACTCCGAGGTCACGCGGGTCGCCCGCGAGGCCGGCACGGAGGGGCGGCTGGGCGGCAGCGCCAACCTGCGCGGCATGTCGGGAAGCTGGCGCGACCTGACCGAGGCCGTGAACACGATGTCGTCCCGCGTGGCGGCGCAGGTGCGCGACATCGCCGTGGTGACCACGGCGGTCGCCAAGGGCGACCTGAGCCGCAAGGTGACGGTCGACGCCGTGGGCGAGATGTTCGAGCTGAAGAACACCGTCAACACGATGGTCGACCAGCTCTCGGGCTTCGCCGAAGAGGTGACCCGGGTGGCCCGCGAGGTCGGCACCGAGGGCCAGCTCGGCGGGCAGGCCCAGGTGACGGGCGTGTCGGGCGTCTGGAAGGACCTCACCGACAACGTCAACTTCATGGCCAACAACCTGACCTCGCAGGTGCGCAGCATCGCCACCGTGGCGACGGCGGTGGCCCAGGGCAATTTGTCAAAGAAGATCACCGTTGACGCGCAGGGCGAGATCCTCCAGCTCAAGGACACCCTCAACACGATGGTCGACCAGCTCTCGTCCTTCGCCGACGAGGTCACCCGCGTGGCCCGCGAGGTCGGCACCGAGGGCAAGCTGGGCGGCCGCGCCGAGGTGAAGGGCGTGTCGGGCGTCTGGAAGGACCTCACCGACAACGTCAACTCCATGGCGCGAAACCTGACCTACCAGGTACGCAACATCGCCCAGGTCACCACGGCCGTGGCCAACGGCGACCTCACCCGCAAGATCGACGTGGACGCCCAGGGCGAGATCCTCGAGCTCAAGTCCACCATGAACACGATGGTCGAGCAGCTCTCGTCGTTCGCCTCCGAGGTGACCCGAGTCGCCCGCGAGGTCGGCACCGAGGGCCAGCTCGGCGGGCAGGCGCAGGTGCGCGGCGTGTCGGGCGTCTGGAAGGACCTCACCGACAACGTCAACTCCATGGCCAACAACCTCACCTCGCAGGTGCGCCAGATCGCGGCCGTGTCGTCCGCGGTGGCGCAGGGCAACCTGTCGAAGAAGATCACCGTTGACGCCCAGGGCGAGATGCTGCAGCTCAAGGACACCCTCAACACGATGGTGGACCAGCTGTCGTCCTTCGCCGACGAGGTCACCCGCGTCGCCCGCGAGGTCGGCACCGAGGGCCAGCTCGGCGGGCAGGCGCGGGTGAAGGGCGTGTCGGGCGTCTGGAAGGACCTGACCGACAACGTCAACTCGATGGCCAACAACCTGACGTACCAGGTGCGTAACATCGCCGAGGTGACCACCGCGGTCGCCAACGGCGACCTCACCCGCAAGATCGACGTGAACGCGCAGGGCGAGATCCTGGCGCTGAAGACGACGGTCAACCGGATGGTGGACCAGCTCTCGTCGTTCGCCTCCGAGGTGACCCGGGTCGCCCGCGAGGTCGGCACCGAGGGCCAGCTCGGCGGCCAGGCGCGGGTCGAGGGCGTCGAGGGCACGTGGAAGCGGCTCACCGAGAGCGTCAACGAGCTCGCGGGCAGCCTCACCACCCAGATCCGCGCCATCGCGACCGTCACCAGCGCCGTGGCGCGCGGCGACCTCACCCGCTCCATCGCCATCGAGGCGCAGGGCGAGCTGGCGGAGCTGAAGGACAACATCAACTCGATGGTGGGCAGCCTGCGCGAGACCACGCAGGCCAACCAGGAACAAGACTGGCTCAAGTCCAACCTGGCCCGCATCTCCCGGCTCATGCAGGGCCACCGCGACCTGCTCGAAGTGGCCAAGCTGACGATGAGCGAGCTGACGCCGCTCGTGTCGGCCCGCTACGGCGCCTTCTACGCCATCGACCCCGAGCACGAGCGCGAGCTGATCCTCATCGGCGGCTACGGCGTGCGCCCCGACCGGGGCCCGCGCCAGCGCTTCGTCTTCGGCGAGGGCATCGTCGGCCAGGCGGCCGAGGAGGGCCGGCACATCGTGCTGAACGACGTGCCGCCGCAGTTCATCACCATCGACAGCGGGCTCAGCCGCTCCACGCCGGCGCAGATCGTGGTGCTGCCCATCCTGTTCGAGAACCGCGTGCTGGGCGTGCTGGAGCTGGCCTCGTTCACGCCGTTCGGGGAGGTGCACCACGACTTCCTGACGCAGCTCGTCGAGACCATCGGCGTCACGATGAACACGATCATCGCCAACTCCCGCACCGAAGACCTGCTCACCGAGTCCCAGCGGCTCACCCGCGAGCTGCAGGAGCGCTCCGACGAGCTGCAGCGCCAGCAGGAGGAGCTGCGCAGGTCCAACGCGGAGCTGGAGGACAAAGCGGCGCTGCTGGCCAAGCAGAACCGCGCGATCGAGATCCAGAACTTCCAGATCGAGCAGGCCCGCCGCACGCTGGAGGAGCGGGCCGAGCAGCTCGCGGTCTCCTCGCGCTACAAGTCCGAGTTCCTCGCCAACATGTCGCACGAGCTGCGCACGCCGCTCAACAGCCTGCTGGTGCTGGCCAAGCTGCTGACCGAGAACGCGGAGGGCAACCTCACCTCCCAGCAGGTCGAGTTCGCCCGCACGATCCACAGCGCGGGCTCGGCGCTGCTGCAGCTCATCAACGACATGCTCGACCTGTCGAAGGTCGAGGCGGGCCGGATGGACATCCACCCGATCCAGGTGTCGCTGCCGAAGATGGTGGACCTCCTGGAGGCCGCGTTCGCGCCGCTCGCCCAGGACAAGGGGCTGTCGCTGACGGTCGACGTCGAGCCCGACGTGCCGCACGAGCTGCGCGCCGACGAGCAGCGCCTGCAACAGGTGCTGCGCAACCTGCTGTCCAATGCGGTGAAGTTCACCCCGCGCGGCGAGGTGAAGCTGCGCGTGTCGATGGCGCCTCCGGGCATCGACTTCGACGACGACAGCCTGCACGACTGCACCGACCTGCTCGCCTTCCAGGTGATCGACACCGGCATCGGCATCGCGCCCGACAAGCGTGAGGTCATCTTCGAGGCGTTCAGGCAGGCCGACGGCACGACGAGCAGAAAGTACGGCGGCACCGGCCTCGGCCTCGCGATCTGCCGCGACATCGCCCGCCTGCTGGGCGGCGAGATCCACGTCGACAGCGAGCTGGGCAAGGGCAGCACGTTCACGCTCTACCTGCCGGCCTCCTACAACGGCCCGCTGGCCGCCACCGACCCCGGCACCGCGCGCCGGCAGCTCATGACGCCGCCGAGCGAGGAGCCGGCCACCACGGCGCCCGAGCCGCCGCTGCCGCTCGACCTGCCGCTGCCCGAGCTGGTCGAACCGCCGGTCGAGACGCCCAGCCAGTGGCAGGGCGACGACCCGCTCAACGGCGCCAAGATCCTGATCGTGGACGACGACATCCGCAACGTGTTCGCGCTGACCAGCGTGCTGGAGCGGCACGGCTCGACCGTCGTCTACGCCGAGAACGGACGGGAGGGCATCGAGCAGCTCGAACGCAACGAGGACGTCGCGCTCGTGCTGATGGACATCATGATGCCGGAGATGGACGGCTGGGCCACGACGTCGGCCATCCGCCGCATGCCCCAGTTCGCCGATCTGCCGATCATCGCGCTGACCGCCAAGGTCATGCGGGGCGACCGGGAGAAGTCCATCGCTTCGGGCGCGTCCGACTACGTGCCCAAGCCGGTCGACGTAGACCGCCTGCTCGAACGGCTGCGCGGCTGGCTCAGCCGCGGCCGGGGCTCCGCGTCCGACTCGTCAGCCTCGTCGCCCGAAGGGTCGTGATCGATGCCGGATCGTGCAAAGATCCTCCTCGTGGATGACCGCGAGGAGAATCTGATCGCCCTCGAAGCCATCCTCAGCTCACTCGACCTGGTGCCGGTGCGTGCCAGGTCGGGCGAGGAGGCGCTCAAGGCGCTGCTCAACACCGAGTTCGCGCTGATCCTCCTCGACGTTCGCATGCCCGGCATGGACGGTTTCGAGACCGCCGCGCACATCAAGCGGCGTGAGCGTACCCGCAACATCCCGATCATCTTCCTGACGGTCGTGGACAGCGCTCCCGACTACGCCTTCCGCGGTTACGCGGCGGGCGCGGTGGACTACCTGACCAAGCCGTTCGACCCGTGGGTGCTGCGGGCGAAGGTGTCGGTGTTCACCGAGCTGTACAACATGAACAAGCGCCTGGCCGAGCAGGCGTCGATGCTCCGCGACCGCCTCAGCGGCGAGCTGCCGCCGGGGGCCGGTGACCACGCGTCGGTGCTGCCGGAGCTGTCGCGGCGGCTGACCGCGGTGGAGGACGAGCTGGCCAGGGTCAGGGAGCTGGCCCGCAAGTCACAAGACCCGGCGCTGGCCGTGCCGCTGAACGACCTGTCCGATCGCGTCACCCACCTGCGCGCCGGCTTCGACGCGCTCTCCTGACCTCCCGCATCACCCCCGGGCCGGTGTCCACCCGGGGGTGACGCATGAGGGCCGGTGGAGCGTGCGGGGCTGCGGCCTCAAGCACGTGCGGGTCAGTGGCGGGCGCGCTCCAGGGCGTCCCAGAAGCCGCGCCGCAGCGCGTGGCGCACCTCGTCGTGCAGCAGGAAGTCGATCGGCAGCGACGAGCCCTGCAGCAGCCGCGCCTCCAGGTCGGAGGGCATGCGCGGCTTGCGGGCCAGCACCGCCTCCAGCCACAGCGCGGGCGCGTCGCGCGCCACCGACTCGCCGAAGTCGTGCCCCTCGCGGTGGGCGGCCTTGACGGCGTCGGCCAGCGTGGTGGCCCCCGCCGTGGCGGCGGACTGGGTGACCGGCGCGGGCTGCGGGCCGGTGTACGGGCCGAGCTGCGACGGCTGGTAGGTGCCGCTCGACGACGTCGAGAACTGCCCGGTGGTGGGGCTGGACTGCTGCGGCTGCGCCTGGATGGGCCCGGTGACGGGCGACGCGGGCGGCGGCGGTGGCGGCGGCTGCTCGGCCTGGTAGCTGCTGTACGTCGGCAGCACCGGCGGCGTGGACTGGCCGCGCGACCCGCCGGACGACTGGCCGTTGCCGGAGGAGGGCGGCGCGGCGTGGCTGCCCGCACTACTGGGGGCCTGCGGCATCGACGAGGGCATCGACGTCGGCGGCAGCGACGGCTGCGCGGGCGGCAGCGACGGCGTGTTGTGCCCGTTGCTGATCGGCTGGTGATGGCCGTTGGAGGCGGACTCGGTGATGCCGGTGACCAGGCTGACGTACGGCCGCAGGTGGGCCGCGCCCACCTCCACGAGGTCGTCGCACTCCTGCCGCAGCGACCGCGAGACGGCCCAGCCGCCCTCGGCCGCGATGTGGATGACGGTCACCCTGATGCCGAGGTCTTGCGCGTCGCACACGACCTGCGCGAGGTCCTCGTCGCCGCTGACCACGACGGCGTCGCAGATGGCGTTGTTGCGGGCCAGGGTCATCAGGTCGCGGTGCACCTGGGCGTCGACGCCCTCGCGGCGGCCCGGCCTGATGCGCGACAGCCTGAGCTTGAGGCCGGGGATGTCGGCCAGCGCGTCGTGCTCGGGGGTGCGGCGGCCCTCGATCGTGGCCTCGTACCAGTAGCACCGCAGCAGCGGCAGCCCGGTGCGCTCGCGCGACAGGCTGGTCATCAGCTGGAGCAGCCCTGGATAGTCCCAGGAGACCGCCTCTCGATGACGCGTGCCGTGCACGGCCATCGCTCCATCAGCCAGCAGATAGCCAGCGTCCACGAACAGCGCGCAGCGATCCACTGACACCCGCCCCTTTCCTGGTGGTCCGACCTTGCTGGCTCTGCACCGACAGAGACCGGACTCGGCGGCCCTCTCTCAGGGTAATGAAAGCAGGTGATCGCGCGAGGGTTTATCCCGACAGTTCGGCCCCCGGTCACCGATGCGCCAGACCACTTAGGCAGACCGTACCAGTTTGTCCCGTTCGCGGTCACGAGCGCGCCCGCACGCTCAGCGCGGCCACCCCGAACAGGACCACGTCCTTGTCCGTGACGATCGTCAGCCCGGGGTCGACCCCGAGCTCGGCGCCGACCGTGTCGACGTCGGTGCCGAACGTCATGCCCGCCACGCCGTTGGAGGAGCCGTCGAAGACGTTGGCCCGGTCGCGGTCGCCGCCGCCGGGGACGAGCGGGCCGGAGCCGAGCGAGACCTTGTCGCCCTTGAGGTCGGCGTCGCCCTCCCACGTGACCAGCTCCAGCCGGGCGGGCGCGGCGGCCGGGCTCAGCCCGCCCAGCGGCACCCGCACCCGCCGGGCCGCGCCGCCGATCACGGTGGCCGTGTCGAGCACCACGGCCTGGCTGTAGGGCTCCGACGGGTCGGTGACGATCAGCACGAGGCTCCATCCGGCGTGGCGCGAGGCGCCCGTCGTCATCGGGACGTCGGCCGCCCACCAGGTGCCGTTCCTGCGCGAGCCGCCGACCAGGTCGCTCACGTCGGCGAACGCCTGGTAGGCGGCGCCCAGCGGCAGCTCCCGCATCGTCACCTCGTCCGGCTGGACCGTCACGTACTTGCGCCGCCCCGGAGGTCTGAGCTTGATGGGCCCGGCCTCCTCGCCGGCCGCCGACCAGTAGAGGCCCGCCCAGACGACCTCGCTGCCCTTCGGCAGGGACAGCTCGGCCCCGCTGGAGGAGGTCGTGTCGGCCCGCTCGTCCTGGTCGAGTGCGGTCATGGGCCACAGGTCGTTGTCGCGCTGGGCGCCCTGCCTGCGCCTGGTCTCCAGGCAGCCCTCGCGCTCGGCGGGGCAGCTCAGCAGCGTGTTGCCGATGGCTCTGACCGTCACCTTGCCGTCGGTGGCGAACCTGGCGGGCGCGCCGGACACGCGTACACCTTCCTCTGCCTGTGCCTGGAGCCGGAGCGGGCCGGCGGCGATGCGGACCGCGGGGCCCGCGCCCTGCGGCGCCTCGTCGGCCACCTGCACCCGCAGGAAGACCGCCGTGCCCTGGCCCGCCGCCAGCGGCTGCCTGGCGCACCGGGCGCCGCCGCCGACCGGCCGGCAGGACCAGCCGTCGACCGTGCCGACGGGGCCGAGCCGCGCGGCGCTCTGGTGGCGGCGCGCCGGAGGGATGAGGGTGACGCCGTCGGGCAGGTCGACCTGCGCGGACAGCTCTTCGCTCGGGCTCTCGCCGTAGTTGCGCAGGCGGATGCCGACGATGCCGGGCTGGGCGCGGACGAGGGAGCCGAGCGCGTCGATCGTGGCCCGCAGCCGCGCCTTGCCCGGCTTGTCCTTCTTGACCGGCGCGGGGATCCGGGCCGGCCGCTCGCTCGGCAGCGGCACCGGCACCGGTATCGGCACCGGCGACTCCGAGACGGGCGGCTGCGCGACCGGCGTGCTCGCGGGCGGCCTGACGATCGGCATCTCGTCGGCCACCAGCAGCAGCGCGACCAGCACGGCCGCCGCCACCGCCACCGTGCCGCCCGCGACCGCCACCTGCTGCTTCGGCACCCGCCGCAGCCGGCCGAACAGCCGCAGCGCGCCGCCCGCGCCCACGAGGCCCGTCTTGCCCAGCGCCGCCGCGTAGCCGCCGAACAGCGGCCCCGCGATCAGCGGCCCCACCATGACGCGCAGCCCGCGGTTGACGTCGGTCAGCTCCAGGAGCACGCCGTGGCACTCCTCGCACCCGCTGACGTGCTCGTCCACCACCTTGGAGTCGCGCCTGGCCAGCCCGCCCCGCACGTAGGCGCCCATCTTGCCGAGCACAGGGCGGCAATCATGCTGCGGCGGGGAGCCCAGGTGCATCTGCAGGTACGCCTGCCGCAGCCCCTCCCTGGCCCGGTAGGCCAGCGCGGCCACGCCGTTGGCCGACAGGCCGAGCAGCGGCGCCACCTCGGCCGGCTTGGCCCGCTCGACCTCGGTGTGCCACAGCACCGCCCGCCAGCGCTCGGGCAGCGACAGATAGGCCCGCGCGATCAGCGACTTCTCCAGCCCGACCAGGGCGGGGTCGACGAAGGGCAGGCCCGGGTCGTACAGCTCGATCTCGCCGGTGGTCACCTGGCGGCTCTCGACACGGGAGCGGTCATATACGGTGCGCCGCACCACGGTCAGCAGGTAGGTGCGGAACCCCGAGTCGGGGCCGCCGCCCCTGCCGACCAGGTCGAGGATCTTCGTGAACGACTCGGCGACGACGTCGTCGACCTCGGCACCCCTGACGAGCTGCCGGGCCAGGGCGCGGGCCGCCGCCACGTGGCGCTCGTAGAGCTCCCCGTACGCGGCGGCGTTGCCCGCCCTGACCGCCTGCAGCAGATCTGCATCGCTTCGCGGCGATTCGACACCCATAGTGACCTCACGATTACGCGGGGTTGCCCCGCGCAATCATTCCGCATTCCCCGTCATGACTAAACCGCGCCTGCGTCTTTACTCCTGGTGAGATCCGACGGAGGGGAACGGATGGAGGCGGACGTGCTGTCGCGCTGGCGTCGCAGGAGCATGGCGGCCGGCTGGTCGCTGGCCGAGGACTGGTGGACGCCCGAGGTCGAGGGCGTGATCAAGGCGGTGTGCGCGGGCTGCGGCCTCGCGCAGGCGTGCTGGGAGCTCGGGTCGGCGCGGGCCGCCGCCGGGATCGGCGTCGCCGAGGGCATGAACGACCTCGCCGCCCTCTTCGCCGTCACCGGTGCGGACGGGCCGCCGTTCACCGCGCTGCGCTCGTTCGCGGCCGGGTGGGCCGAGCACGGGTTCGCGCCGCTCGGGGAGCTGCACTGCGAGGACCCGCTGACGGGGCTGGCGACCCCCGCGTACCTGCGTACGAGGCTGGCGCAGCTCTACCGCGGCACGGCCAAGGGCACCTGCCTGGTGGCCGCCGAGCCGTCGGCGCCGCCCCTGGAGCTGGCCGAACGCCTCGCCGCCGCGCTCAACCTCGCCACCGCGCTGCGCCGCGCGTTCCCGGGTGACGAGACGCTGGCGCTGCTCGGGCCCGTCCGGGTGGGGGCCGTGACCCGCATGGACGAGGGACTGCGGGACAAGCTCGCGCGGCTCAGTTCGGCCGAGATCCTGTACGGGCGACGGCCCCGGGTGCGGGTACGGCCGCTGCCGAAGGCGTACGGGCAGGCCCTGGCCCTGATCAGGAGCCTGGGCTCGTGATGGATCCGCTCATGGCGGGTCCACTCCTGACGGGCCAGAAGCTGCGGCGGGCGGCGGTCCTAAGCTTGGAGCCATGACTGATCGCGACAACCTGCTGGCCGAGATCAAGAGCAAGGCCATCGTCCACGGCAAGGTCACGCTCTCCTCCGGCAAGGAGGCCGACTTCTACCTCGACCTGCGCCGCATCACCCTCGACGGCGTGGCCGCCCCCCTCGTCGGCAGCGTGATGCTCGACCTGACCGCCGACCTCGACTACGACGCGGTGGGCGGGCTCACGATGGGCGCCGACCCGGTCGCGGTCGCCATGCTGCACGCGGCGGCGGCGCGGGGCCGCACGCTGGACGCGTTCGTGGTGCGCAAGACCGCCAAGGCGCACGGGATGCAGCGCCGCATCGAAGGGCCCGAGGTGAAGGGCCGGCGGGTGCTCGCCGTGGAGGACACCTCCACCACCGGCGGCTCTCCCCTGACCGCCGTGGAGGCGCTGCGGGAGGCGGGGGCCGAGGTCGTGGCGGTCGCGACGGTCGTGGACCGGGGTGCCCGGGAGCGGGTCGAGGGGGCGGGGCTGGAGTACCGCACCGCGTACACGCTGGAGGACCTGGGCCTCTGATCGGGGGTCAGCCGCCCCTGACGGTGAACGCCTCGCGGGCCCCGGCGCGGCCCTGGGCGCGCGGGGTGCCGTTCTCCTCGACGCGCACCGTGCTCGCGTCGCTGAGCACGACGTCCAGCTCGGGCTCGAAGTAGCGGACCTCCTCGCCCCTGCTCATCTCCCTGTGCTGCAGGACGTCGCCTCCCGGCACGCGTACCGTGACCAGGGGGCAGGTCTCGGCGACGCACTCGATGCGCACGGTGGGCACCTGTGCGGAGGCGGCCGGAGCGGTGGAGGCGTCGGTGGCGGGGGCGGCGGCAGGCTCGCGGTCGGGTGGCGGCGCGTCGAGAAGATCGAGGAGTGCGCGACCGCCGATGACCAGGAGCGTCACCACGGCTCCCACCGCCAGGACGGCGAGCGCTAATCGGGCGATGCCCATCGGTTCTGAGCTGTGGCGTCCCACAAGGGGCAGCGTACCTTGCGGTGATCGGCCCGTTGAGGCGTCAGTGCTGAGGTGTCAGCGAGGAGGTGTCAGGCCTGGCCGTCGAAGCTGGACGGGACGCGGTGGTGCTTGCCGTTGGGGACCGGGAGCCGCTTGGCGGCGCGGCGGTGCTTGACGGCCTCGACGATGATCGGGATCAGGGAGATGAGCACGATCAGGAAGACGCCCGGCAGGATGTAGCGGTCGATCTGCTTGGGGTCGACCTGGCCGCCGAGGAAGTGGCCGATCAGGAGCAGCCCCTCGACCCAGACGACGCCGCCGACGACGTTCCACATGAGGAAACGCTTGGGGGTCATCTCCAGGACGCCCGCGACGGGATTCATGAACGTGCGGACGATCGGCACGAACCTGGCCAGAATCACCGCCTTGGCGGGACCGAACTTCTCGAAGAACTCTTCGGCCCGCACCACGTGCTCACGCTTGAACAACCGCGAATCCGGTTTGTCGAAGAGTTTGCGGCCGAATCGCGCTCCGAGGAAATGCCCGAGCTGCGCACCGGCGATCGCGCACAGAGGCGTGCCGATCAGCAGGACGGGGAAGGAGAGCGGCGCGATGCCCATTCCCGAGGCGACCGACGCCGAGCTGAAAATCCCCGCGGCGACCAGCAGTGAGTCACCGGGCAGGAAGAACCCGAGCAACAGACCCGTCTCGGCGAAGATGATCGCGAGAACGCCGAAGGTGGCGAACGCTCCCAAAATCGTGAGCCACCACGTCGGGTCCAGGAGATTCCAAAGCCAGTCCACGACGAGGAGCCTACCTGTAGCGGGGGTGGGGGAGATGACCAACAAGCGCGCGTTGTCTCTACCCCATCGGGTAGGGAGCCGGGATACTGGGCCCTGGCGCGCAGCCGCAACTTCTCAGGGAGATGAATCATGCCTATTGCGACTCCAGAGATCTACGCTGAGATGCTCGACCGGGCCAAGGCCGGCGGATTCGCCTATCCGGCGATCAACGTGACGTCCTCGCAGACGCTGAACGCCGCCCTGCGCGGCTTCGCGGAGGCGGAGAGCGACGGCATCGTGCAGGTCTCGACGGGTGGCGCGGAGTTCCTCTCCGGAGCGACGGTCAAGGACATGGTCACGGGCGCCACGGCGCTGGCGGAGTACGCGAGGGTGGTGGCCGCCAAGTATCCCGTCACGGTGGCGCTGCACACCGACCACTGTCCGAAGGACAAGCTCGACGGCTTCATGCGGCCGCTGATCGACATCTCCCTGGAGCGGGTCTCGAAAGGCCTCGACCCGCTCTTCCAGTCGCACATGTGGGACGGCTCCGCCGTTCCGCTGGACGAGAACCTGGAGATCGCCAAGGAGCTCCTGGAGAAGTGCGCGAGGGCGCGGATCATCATGGAGATGGAGATCGGCGTCGTCGGCGGCGAGGAGGACGGTGTCGTCGGCGAGATCAACGAGAAGCTCTACACGACCGCCGAGGACGCGCTGGCCACGGCCGAGGCCGTGGGCGTCGGCGACAAGGGCCGCTACATGCTGGCCGCCACGTTCGGCAACGTGCACGGCGTCTACAAGCCGGGCCACGTCAAGCTGCGCCCGGGCGTGCTGAAGGAGATCCAGGACGCGGTGGGCGCCAAGTACGGCAAGGACAAGCCCTTCGACCTGGTCTTCCACGGCGGTTCCGGCTCGCTGCTGGAGGAGATCCAGGAGGCCATCTCGTACGGCGTGGTGAAGATGAACGTCGACACCGACACGCAGTACGCCTTCACCCGCCCGATCGCCGACCACATGTTCCGGAACTACGACGGCGTCCTCAAGGTCGACGGTGACGTCGGCAACAAGAAGACCTACGACCCCCGCTCCTACGGCAAGGCGGCCGAGGCCGGCATGGCGGCCCGCGTGGTGGAGGCGTGCCAGAGCCTGAAGAGCGCTGGGACGAAGATCTCCTAGCCAGTTCAGCGGCCCGGCGGGTATGACTTGTCCTATGGATAACCTTCTCGCCGGGCCGCCCCCGACTCACCTGCCGGACCTGCCCGAGGCCAGGGAGGCGCTGGAGTCGGGTGTCAAGGCCTCCGACGTGGCCGCCCGTTTCCCCGCCTACCCGGCGGCCTGGGCCGCTCTCGCGGAGGAGTACTTCGCCCAGGGCCACGCCGTGACCTCCTACGCCTTCGCCCGCACCGGCTACCACCGCGGGCTCGACGCGCTGCGCCGCAACGGCTGGAAGGGGCACGGCCCCATACCGTGGGAGCATGAGCCGAACCGGGGCTTCCTGCGCTGCCTGTACGCCCTGTCGCGGGCGGCGCAGGCGATCGGCGAGAAGGACGAGGCGGAGCGGTGCCTGCAGTTCCTCAAGGACAGCACCGAGAGCGGCTACGACGCGCTGACCAAGGGCTAGCCCTTGGGACGAATAGGCACGTTCGGGTAGTCTCTCTACGCAAGAGCCCCTGTCGCGCTTGCGCCAGGGGTTTCGTTTTGTGCTCGGGAGACTGAACCATGCCGGCTGCCGTTCTCGTTGGTGCCCAGTGGGGCGATGAGGGCAAGGGCAAGGCCACCGATCTGCTCGGTGGCGACGTCGACTACGTCGTCCGCTATCAGGGGGGCAACAACGCGGGTCACACCGTGGTCATCGGTGACCAGAAGTACGCGCTGCACCTGCTCCCCACGGGGATCCTGTCGCCGGAGGTGGTGCCGGTCATCGGCAACGGCGTGGTGATCGACCCGGGCGTGCTGCTCAGCGAGATCGACGGGCTGGCCGAGCGCGGCATCTCCGCCGAGCGGCTGCTGATCAGCGCGAACGCGCACCTGATCATGCCGCACCACAAGGCCATCGACAAGGTCACCGAGCGCTACCTGGGCAAGGCCAAGATCGGCACGACCGGTCGCGGCATCGGTCCGGCGTACGGCGACAAGATCTACCGCATGGGCGTGCGCGTCCAGGACCTGCTCGACCCGGGGATCCTGGCCAAGAAGATCGAGGTCGCGCTGACCGAGAAGAACCAGCTGCTGACCAAGGTCTACAACCGGCGCGGCATCGACCCGGCGGCGGTGCTGGAGGAGTACCTCGCCTACGCGGAGCGGCTGAAGCCGCACATCGCCGACACCTCGCTGGTGCTGTCGAAGGCGCTGGACGAGGGCAAGTTCGTGCTGCTGGAGGGCGGGCAGGGCACGCTGCTCGACATCGACCACGGCACGTACCCGTTCGTGACGTCGTCGTCGCCGACGTCGGGCGGCGCGTGCGCGGGCGCGGGCATCCCGCCGAACCGGCTCACGAAGATCATCGGCATTCTGAAGGCGTACACGACCCGCGTCGGCTCGGGGCCGTTCCCGACGGAACTGACCGACGAGATGGGCGACTGGCTGCGCACGACCGGCGGCGAGTACGGCGTCACCACGGGCCGCAACCGGCGCTGCGGCTGGTTCGACGCGGTGATCGCCCGGTACGCGACCCGGATCAACGGCGTCACCGACTACTTCCTGACCAAGCTCGACGTGCTGTCGGGGCTGGAGCGGATCCCGGTGTGCGTGGCATACGAGGTGGACGGCGTGCGGCACGACGAGATCCCGATGACGCAGACGGACTTCCACCACGCCAAGCCGGTGTACGAGGAGTTCCCCGGCTGGCAGGAGGACATCTCCAGCGCCAAGTCGTTCGAGGACCTGCCGCCGAACGCGCAGGCGTACGTGCGGACGCTGGAGGAGATGAGCGGCGCGCCGATCTCCGCGATCGGCGTCGGCCCGGGCCGCGACCAGACGATCGTGGTGCGCTCGCTGGTCTGACCTACCGTCCGCCGTGGGCCCTGTCCGTGAGGACGGCCGCCGTCACGGGGGTGTGCAGGGTCCAGCCCAGGGTGGAGTAGAGCGCCTGGCCCTGGGCGGTGGCCACCAGGACGCCGGTGCGGGCGCCCCGCGACGCGGCCGTGGCGGCGATCGTGCGCATGACGACCGTGCCGAGCCCGCGCCTGCGGTGGTCGGCGGCGGTCTCCACCTGGTCCACGACGGCGGTGGAGCGGGCGAGCGCGAACTGGCCGCGCGCCGCGACCTCGCCGGCGCCGGTCAGCAGGCGGACCGCCGTGACGCCCGCCCTGGTGGTGACGGCCAGGTGGTAGCCGTCGGGGATGGGGGCGGGGTCGCGGGTCAGCGGGGCCGTCATCATGAACTCGGGGTCCTGGACGGCCCAGCCCGGCGTGAGCAGCGGGGCGACGGACTCGGCGGGGGCGCAGAGCTTGAGCCAGGTGCCGGGGGTGTGGAGGGTGGCGGTGAGGCGGCGCAGGGTCTGCGGCGTCGGCGCGGCGACGATGTGCCGGGCCACGTGGCCGGGCAGGCCGACGTCCACGCGGAGGCCCCAGGGCTCCGGTACGGGCCTGGGGGCGTTGCGGGAGATGACCCACCCCTCCACCCATGCCCGAACTGTCGGGAAATGGGCACCTTTGAGGACCTCCGTCATGGGAAACAGCCTATTGTCTGCTCGGAACACCACGACCGGGCGTAGCAGGATAAAAAGGACACGGCGTGGCACCGCCGTGACATTGCCCTAGCCAGGTAGGGTCCCCGTTGTGCGCGTTGAGATACATGGCCACCGGGGGGCTCGGGGCCTCTGGCCGGAGAACACTCTGCCCGGGTTGAGCCGCACGATGGAGCTGGGCGTGCATGCGCTCGAGTTCGACGTCGCGCTCACCGCCGACCGCCGCCTCGTGCTCACGCACGACCTCACGGTCTCCGCCGTCACCAGCGCCGACAGGCGTCCGGTGTACGCCGGCGACCCCCTCTACCCGTACGTCGGCAAGCCGATCAACGCGCTCACCCTGGCCCAGCTCCGCACGCTCGACGTGGGCGTGCGGCTGCCGCGGCACCCCGACGACCCGTTCGCGCTGACGCAGGTGCCCATGCCCGAGACGCGCATGCCGACGCTCGGCGCGGTGCTCGGCCTGGCGGGCGCCTACGAGGCCGAGGGCGTGCGGATGCACGTCGAGCTGAAGTCGGACCCGACGCGGCCCGAGCTGACGGCCGACCCCGAGATGTTCACCGAAATGGTGGTGGAGGAGCTCGACCGGCACGGCCGGCTCGGCAACGCCGCCATCCTCAGCTTCGACTGGCGGATCATCGCGCACGCCGCGAAGATCGCCCCGGGCACGCGGCGCTTCGCGCTGATCGAGCTCGACACCCTGCACTGGAACGAGGGCACCGTCAGGGGCGGCGACGTGCCGGCCGCGGCGCGCGACGCCGGGGCCACCACGCTCTCGCCCGAGCACGTCATGGTGGACGAGACGCTGATGGCGCAGGCGTCGGCCGCCGGGCTCGACGTGGCCGTGTGGACGGTCAACGACCCGGCGCTCGGCGCCCGGATGCTGGACCTGGGGGTGGCCGGGATCGTCACCGACTACCCCGACCGGATGCGGGAGCTGTGGCGGGAGCGGGGCCTCGCGCTGCCCGAGCCGGTCGGCCCCCTCAAGCCCGTCGGCGTCTAGGGAGAGCCCTACAGCCAGCCGTTGCGGCGGAAGCCCCGGTGCAGCACCACGCAGACCGTGACCATCACGGCCAGCACCGCCGGGTAGCCCCAGACCGCCTTGGTCTCCGGCATGAAGTCGAAGTTCATGCCGTAGATCCCGGCGATCATGGTGGGCACGGCCAGGATGGCCACCCACGAGGAGATCTTGCGCATGTCCTCGTTGGCCAGCGCGTTCGAGCGGGCCAGCGCGGCCTGGAGGATCGAGCTGCACAGCTCGTTGGAGGACTCGACCTGCTCGCACACCCGCGACAGGTGGTCACCGACGTCGCGGAAGTAGTCGCGCATCTCCGAGGGGATGACCCGGCGCTGCGGCAGCGCCGCCATGGGCGACTGCAGCGGCGTGATGGCCCGCTTCATCTCCAGCATCTCGCGCTTGAGCTGGTAGATCCGGTTGATGTCGCGGGAGCTGACGTCGGCGAACACCGTCGCCTCGACCTCTTCGAGCTCCAGCTGCATGAGGTCGGCCACCTGGAGGTACTGGTCGACCACGTGGTCGGAGATCGCGTGCAGGACGCCCGTGGGGCCCCTGTTCATCAGCTTCGGCTTGTCCTCCAGGCGCTCGCGGACGCCGGCCAGCGAGCAGTGCTTGCCGTGGCGCACCGTCACGACGAAGTCCGCGCCGAGGAACACCATGATCTCGCCGGTGGCGATGATCTCGCTGGTTGCGGTCAGCTCGTCGTGGTCGAGGTAGGCGATGGTCTTGAGCACCATGAACAGCGACTCGCCGTACCGCTCGACCTTGGGCCGCTGGTGGGCCTTGACGGCGTCCTCGACGGCCAGCGGGTGCAGGCCGAAGACCTCCGCGAGCCACTCCACCTCGGGCGCGGCCGGCTCGTGCAGGCCCACCCAGACGAACGCGCTGGCGCCGGAGTTGCTCTGGTTGTGCGCGCGGACGAGGCCGAGCGCCTCTTCGATGCCCTGGGCGGAGACCTTCTTGCCCTGGACGTACGCGCCGAACTCTACGAGGGAATCGACCGGGGGCACACAGACCTCGCGCACCGGCTTCGTGAGCGAGTGCGGGGCGCGCGACGGCACGGTGTGACGGTTGATGCGACGGAAAAGGGTGGACGAGCGCATGGCAGTCCCTTTCCGCCCGACCAGGGACGCTCCACGCGCGATGAAGTCACCTCAATCAACACAGATGGCGTGGAGGCACGATCAGGCTGCCGGATTGGAGTGGTCGGGGGTATGCGGGCCGTACGTGGGCGAGCACGTACTGCTGGGATCACCAGGATTCATCCCGGACCACCTCCAATCACACGAGACGCCATAAAGCCGCCCTAAGCTACCACAGGCGGGTGAACCTAACCGACGATACTCGCCGGGAGGGCCTCGGCTCAGGTAGAACTCCACAAAGTTCCTTACCTATTCCGGCACTTGGTGTCCTGGCGACCTGAGCCAGGCCGAGGTGGCGGGCCTGCGACAATGGACCGCGTGCGCGTTCTAGTCATTGGTTCCGGAGGGCGTGAGCACGCCCTGTGCCGTTCACTCAGCCTCGATCCCCAGGTCAGCGAGCTCCACTGTGCGCCAGGCAATCCTGGCATCGAGCAGGTCGCGACCGTCCACGCCGTCGATCCGCTCGACCCCGGGCAGGTGGCCGCGCTGGCCGGCCGGCTCCGCGTCGACCTCGTGGTCGTCGGGCCCGAGGCGCCGCTCGTGGCGGGGGTGAGCGACGCGGTGCGCGAGGCCGGCTTCGCCTGCTTCGGGCCGTCGAAGGACGCCGCCATGATCGAGGGCTCCAAGGCGTTCGCCAAGGAGGTCATGAAGGCGGCCGACGTCCCCACCGCGCGGGCCAGGGTCTGCGTCACCGAGGAGGAGGCCGCGGCGGCGCTCGACGAGTTCGGGGCGCCCTACGTGGTCAAGGACGACGGGCTGGCCGCGGGCAAGGGCGTGGTCGTCACCGACGACCGGGACCAGGCGCTGGCGCACGCGCGGGCGTGCGAGCGGGTGGTGATCGAGGAGTACCTCGACGGGCCCGAGGTGTCGCTGTTCGCCCTGTGCGACGGCAGCACGGCGGTGCCGCTGCAGCTCGCACAAGACTTCAAGCGGGCCTACGACGGCGGCGAGGGCCCCAACACCGGCGGCATGGGCGCCTACACGCCGCTGCCGTGGGCGCCCGACGGGCTGACCGAGCAGGTCATGCGGGAGGTCGTGCACCCCACGATCGGCGAGCTGTCGCGGCGCGGGCTGCCCTACCAGGGCGTGCTCTACGTCGGCCTCGCGCTGACGTCGAAGGGGCCGAAGGTCGTCGAGTTCAACGCGCGGTTCGGCGACCCCGAGACCCAGGTGATCCTCGACCGGCTCGAGACGCCGCTGGGCGGGCTGCTCATGGCCGCCGCCACCGGCGAGCTGGGGCTCGACCCGGTGTTCAAGGGCGGCTCGGCCGTGACCGTGGTGGTCGCCGCGGAGAACTATCCGGAGGCGCCGGTCAAGGGCGACCCGATCACGGGGCTGGAGCCGACGCCGAACGCGTACGTGCTGCACGCCGGCACCAAGAGGGACGGCGACGCCGTCGTCTCCGCGGGCGGGCGGGTGCTCAACGTCGTCGGCCACGGCCCCGACCAGGACAGCGCGCGGCGGGCCGCCTACGACCTCGTGGCCCGCATCAAGCTGCGCGGCTCCTTCCACCGAACGGACATCGCCCGATGAAGCACCTGCACTCCGGCAAGGTACGCGACCTCTACGAGACCGACGACGGCCTGCTGCTGATGGTCGCCTCCGATCGCATGTCGGCCTTCGACTACATCCTCGAGCCCGAGATCCCCGACAAGGGGGCCATCCTCACGCAGATGTCGCTGTGGTGGTTCGACCAGCTCAAGGACGTCGTGCCCAACCACGTGGTGGCGCCCGGCGACGAGTCGCGCAGCGTGCTGTGCCGGCCGCTGAAGATGGTGCAGGTCGAGTGCGTGGCCAGGGGCTACCTGGCCGGGGGCGGGCTGAACGAGTACCGCGCCGACGGCACGGTGTCGGGCGTGCGGCTGCCCGAGGGGCTGGAGGACGGGTCGCGGCTGCCCGAGCCGATCTTCACGCCGTCCACGAAGGCGCCGCAGGGGCAGCACGACGAGCCGATGTCGTACGAGCAGGTCGTGGCGGAGGTCGGCGCGGAGGTCGCGGCGGAGCTGCGGCGCATCACGCTGGCCGTCTACACGCGCGGCGCGGAGATCGCCCGCGAGCGGGGCATCATCCTGGCCGACACGAAGATCGAGCTGGGCTGGGATGCCGACGGCGTGCTGACGCTGGGTGACGAGGTGCTGACGCCCGACTCCTCGCGTTTCTGGCCGGCCGACGAATGGAAGCCCGGAAGGTCCCAACCTTCTTTTGACAAGCAATTTGTACGCGATTGGCTACTATCGCCCGAATCCGGATGGGACAAATCCTCAGGAAACCCACCACCGCGGCTCCCCGACCACGTCGTCGAGCGCACCAGGCAGCGATACCTAGAAGCGTATGAGCGCGTCACGGGGTCTCCCTTTAGCGGATGATTCGGCTGGGTCATGTGGTGTGAGCGACTACTGTTGGCCCGATCGAGCCCTCACCGCTGAATTCAAGGAGCCGCACGAATGGTCCGTTACCGCGTGCGCGGTGGCAACGCACTGCGTGGAACCGCGTTCATTCAGGGCGCGAAGAACGCCGTGCTTCCCATGATCGGTGCGGCTCTGCTCGCCCCGAAGGGCCGCACGGTCCTGCGCAACGTGCCGATCATCGAGGACGTCCGCCGCGCGGTCGAGCTGGCCGAGGCGGTCGGCGCGTACGTCGAGCTGCACGAGTCCGAGCGCACGCTGGTCATCGACGCCTCCCGGGTGAACAGCCCCGTCCTGCCCGCCGAGATCGCCCGGCGCTTCCGCGGGTCGGTGCTGTTCACCCCCGCGCTGCTGCACCGCCTCGGCGAGGCGGTCGTCGAAGGGGTCGGCGGCTGCAACCTCGGCAGCCGCAACCTCGACTTCCACTACCTCGGCTACAAGCGGCTGGGCGCGATCGTGGACGAGGGCGAGACCGTCATCCACGTCAAGGCGTCGGGCCTGACCGGGGCGACCCTCTACCTCGACACCCCCTCCCACACCGGCACCGAAAACCTGATCATGGCCGCCGCCCTGGCCAAGGGCACCACCGTGATCGAGAACGCGGCGCTGGAGCCCGAGGTCCTCGACGTCATCGACATGCTGACCAAGATGGGCGCGCGCATCAGCGGCGGCGGCACCGGGTTCATCACCGTCGAGGGCGTCGAGGAGCTGCACGCCGTCGAGCACACCGTGATGCCCGACCGCCTCGACGCCGGCGTCTTCGCCATGGCGGCGGCGCTCACCAAGGGCGAGGTCAGCCTCGTCGGCACCGGCCTCGACCTCGGGGTCGTCCGCTACAAGCTGGAGCAGATGGGCGTCGAGTTCCACCGCCAGGGAGCCGTCCTGCACGTCCGTTGCGACGGCCCGCTGCGCCCGATCAACATCATCACCGACACCTACCCCGGCTTCGCCACCGACCTGCAGTCGCCGATGATGACGGTCGCCGCGCTGGCCGAAGGCACCAGCTACATCCACGAGCGCATCTTCGACGGCCGCTTCGCGCTGGCCGGCGAGCTGAACAAGATGGGCGCGAACGTCGAGGTCGACGGCAGCCGGGCCATCGTGCGCGGCCGCACGCCGCTGACCGGCGCCCAGGTGACGGCGCACGACCTGCGCTCCGGCATCGCGCTCGTGCTCGCCGGCCTCGCGGCCGAAGGCGAGACCCTGATCGACTCGGGATACCTGATCGATCGCGGTCACGCGCATCTCGCCGCGCGAATGCGCGCTCTCGGGGCGGACATTACACGAGAGATTTCCGAACGCTAAAAAGCGCGAGAAATGCCTCGTTGAGCTGCTAAAACATGATGTCGGGCGGTCAACCAGAACGGCTTTCCGGAAAAGTCGGGCGTGACATTACGGCCCCCGCGAGCGATCGTTCCAAAAGAGAGCACTGCAACGGACGGCAGGATGGGACGAACATTGGTCGAGAGGGCCGAAGAAACTCCCCGAGTGTCACGCCCGGGCGCTATGACACCGGACCTCACCATCGGCGTGGTCGGACCCCACGACCTGGTCGAGCGAGTCATGCTGATGGGTCACGCCGCGGCGCCGCTGCCGTGTCGCCTGGTCGCGGCCGCGTACCGCGACGAGCAGGAGGCGCCCGACAAGGTGACGCGGCTCGGTCCCGGTGTCGACGCATGCCTGTTCGCCAGCCCGGTCCCCTATGACCTGGCCAGGCGATCCGGCGTGCTGACGATGCCCGCGACGTACGTGCAACTCGGCGGAGCAGCACTGGTGGCGGCGCTGGCCAAGGCCGCGCTCGACCCCCGCATGGACCCCCAGCGGGTCAGCATCGACGTGGTCAGCAGGGCCGATGTCGAGGAGGCGTACACCGACCTCGGCATCCCCGCGGCGGACGTGCACAGCCGCGACGAGCCGGGCGCCACCGGCACGATCGCGGCCTACCACGAACGCCTGGCCCGCCAGGGCGCCACCACGGGAGCACTGACGTGCCTGCCCGCGGTGGCCGAGCGCCTGCACACCGCGGGCGTGCCGGTCATCAGGATCAGGCCGACCTCCGCGGCGGTCCGCACGGCGCTGCACACCGCGGCGCTGCTCGGCGCGCACCACCGGCTGGAGGAGTCGCAGCTCACCGTGGTGCTGGTGGAGGTGCCGACGCTGCGCGAGCCGGTACGCCGTGCCGCGCCGCGCTACTGGCGCGACGAGCTGCGGCTGTCGCTGCACCGGCTCCTGGTCCAGGAGGCGAACCGGATCAACGCCACCGTCTGGCCGATCGACGATCACAGCTACCTGGTGACCGCCACCAGGGGCTCGATCGCGGCGGCCACCGACGGGTTCCGGGTGTTGCCGTTCGCCGCCAGGATCAGGGACGAGCTGGGGCTGGCGGTCGAGGTCGGTGTGGGCATGGGGCGCACGACGCACGACGCCGAGTCGCACGCCAGGGCCGCGCTGGCCCGGACACAGGCGGGCAAACAGGCACAGGGCTTCGCGGTCGACCGCGAGGGGCGGGCACTCATCCCGGCCCCGCGGATGCCGCCCGCCGGAGCCACCGCACTGAAGCCGAAGGGGGTGGAGGTGCTGGCCAGACTGGCGGCCAAGCTCGAAGGCGGCGACACCGTGGTCGATGCCGAGGGCGCCGGCAAGATGCTCGGGGTCACGCCTCGTACGGCCCGGCGGTTGCTGCGCACGTTGGTTGACGAGGGACTCGCGTGGCCGCTTCCGCCGAACCGTACGCCGCAGCCCGGCCGGCCGCGTCAGCTCTACCGGCTGATCGTGGAGAAGCTCGGGCCGCGCTGAGCGGCCGCCACGGAGCGGGCCCGCCATGAGCGGGTCCGCCCCTTGGCATGCCTTCGGCCTTGACGGAAGGTGTCAGGTTCGCAAACTTGCGGCTTGACTCTCATGAACTCATTGGTTGGCCCGTGTAGATGGGGGTATGTTCTCCGACGCCCCCGATCGACGAGATTCGGACGGGGGCACCAAATTCTTCCGCCGCCGGCCTCCGCCCAGAGGTGTCGTTCTTGATGAACGAATCTCTCCGATTGGCGGCGATTTCGAGCAGTCGCTCCCCGTTGTGGTACTGATCTGGCGGGTTTCGGGCGGACTTGTGCGCCCCAAGGGGCCGGAAAGACGGCTGTACGGCGCTGTGGAGCCGCTGGAGCCCCGTTCACCGTCCGGTCAACAGGCACAGGCGGCGCCGGAGATCGGCGCCGTCAGCGCGTCCACCGGGCGGCGCGTGACCCCCGAGGCCGTCTCCACGGGGAAGCCCTCCCGCGCCCAGTACTCGAAGCCGCCGATCATCTCCTTGACCTGATAGCCGAGCTTGGCGAACTCCAGCGCGGCGCGGGTGGCGCCGTTGCAGCCCGGCCCCCAGCAGTACGTCACGACCGCCGCGTCCTTCGGCACCATCGCCCCGGCCCTGGCGGCGATCTCGCGGGTCGGCAGGTGCACGGCGCCCTCGATGTGGCCCTGGTCCCAGCTCTCGCGGCTGCGCGAGTCGACGACGACCAGGCCCGGGGTGCCGGCGAGCAGGTCGGCGGCGACGTCGGAGACGTCGGTCTCGAAGGACAGGCGGGCGGAGAAGTGCGCGATGGCGGCGGTGTTCGACATGGCTCGATCCTGCCGGGCACGGCCGTGGAGCCACCAGTGGCGTGAAAGCCGCCTATCGCTAATATCCCGCCATTGTCCGAAGTCTGATACCCGCGAGCATTTTGTCGGAGATGCCCTGTAAGTTCATGAGCCATGAGTGCAAACACTGCTGACAGTCGCCGGACCCTCATGATCTGGGGCGCGCTGGCGATCGTCTACGTGGTGTGGGGCTCGACGTACCTCGGCATCAGGATCGCCATCGAGACCATGCCGCCGCTGTTCCACGGCGCCATGCGGTTCGTCTCGGCCGCCCTGCTGCTCGCCGCCTTCCTCCTCGTCACCAAGAGGCTCGCGCCCTTCAGGATGACGCTCAAGCAGCTCGGCGGCGCCGCGCTGGTCGGGCTGCTGCTGCTCACCGGCGGCAACGGCATGGTGGCCGTGGCCGAGCAGCACATCTCCAGCGGCCTGGCCGCGCTGCTCGTGGCGTCCGTGCCGCTGTGGCTGGTCGTGCTGCGGCTCGTGTTCAGGGACCGGCCCGCCATGCTCACCCTGGTGGGCGTGCTGGTCGGCTTCGGCGGCGTCGCCGCCCTGTCGCTGAACGGCGGCGGCGAGAGCGCCGGCACCACCGGCATCGTGATCATCCTGCTCGGCTCCGTGTCCTGGTCGATCGGCTCGTTCCTGTCGTCGCGCATCCCCATGCCGCCCAACGTGTGGACGGCCAGCGCCATCGAGATGCTCGCCGGCGGCGCCGGGCTCGCCATAGTCGGCGCCTCCATCGGGGAACGGCTCGACTTCGCCGCCGTGTCCGGGCGCTCGTGGGCGGCGCTCGCCTATCTCGTGCTGGTGGGGTCGCTCGTCGGCTTCACCGCCTACACGTGGCTGCTCGGCAACGCGCCCATCTCCCTCGTCTCGACGTACGCGTACGTCAACCCGATCGTCGCCGTCATCCTGGGCGTGCTGGTCGTCAACGAGCACGTCACCGTGCAGATCGTGCTCGGCGGCCTGGTGATCCTCGTCGGCGTCGCCCTCGTCGTCTCCACCGAGCGGCGGGCCCGGGCCAGGGCGGCGCTCGAACCCGAGAAGGTCGCCTCCTCGGCCTGAACCCTTGGCGTCCGGCGTGCGTACCTCCGGTGGGACGGAACCGGGAGGTCTTGCCGGATGGGATTCATGATCGTCGCGCTGCTGGCGGCATCGTCGCTGGCCGCCGGGCCCGCTGCCGCGTCCATTGCTGTGCCCGCCGGGCCCGCCTCCGTTGGGATGCAGGCGCACGGCGCGCTGGAGGAGCCGGCCAGCAGGGCCGCCGCCTGTGGCGCGGAAGGCACCGCCGCCGCGGCCCGGTCCGCGGCCTGCCGGGCGGCCGTGCGGGCGAGCGGTGGCGTCCTGCCCCGCGCCTGGGACGACCTGCGCGTCCCCGACGTCGCCGGGCGCGACCGCCAGGTGATCCCCGACGGGAAGCTGTGCAGCGGCGGGCTGCCCGCCTTCAAGGGGCTCGACCTCGCCCGCGCCGACTGGCCCGCCACCCAGGTACGGCCCGGCGCCCGCTTCACCTTCAAGTACCGCGGCACCATCCCGCACCGGGGCACCTTCCGGCTGTACGTCACCAAGAAGGGCTACGACCCCGCCAAGCCGTTGCGGTGGGCCGACCTGGAGCGCGAGCCGTTCCTCACCGCCACCGACCCCGCCTTCAAGAACGGGTCCTACACGATCAAGGGGCGGCTGCCCGCCAGGACCGGCCGCCATCTCATCTACACGATCTGGCAGAACTCCGACACCCCGGACACCTACTACTCCTGCTCGGACGTGCTCTTCCGGCCCTCCACCGGCGCCGCCGGAGCGGGTGTGGCCGGCGGCGCCCCGCCCGTCAGGCAGGCGGCGGTGAGCACCCAGGCCCGCGCCGGGCGCGCCGACGCCAGCTGGCTGGTGGGCGGCTCGGTCGTGCTCGCGGGCTGCGCCGGCACCATGGGCCTGCTCATCGGCCGCCTCCGCCACCGCCGGCCCGGCTGACCGGCCACCGGCCGGCCAATCGCCATCCCACGGCGTCGGACTGGCCTGGGAGGTGGGTCAGGTCAGGGTGGCGGTGGCGGCCACCAGGGCCTTGAGCTCTTGGCGGGCGATGGTGGCGAAGCCCTGGTCGTTGGCCGGGTCGATCCAGCGGGCGAAGGCGTTGCGGAAGGCGAGGCCGGCGAGCTCGGCGGCCAGGCCGGCGGCCGGGTCGGGGACGCCGCGCCCGCGCAGCGCGTCGGACAGGCACCCGGTGAGCGCGGCGAGCTTGAGCAACTCGCGCTCGCGCAGGTCGTCGTGCCCGGCGACGATGATTTGGCGGCGGCGGGCCAGCGCGCGCCGCTCGTCGGTGAAGACGACCGCCACCGCGTCCAGCGCCGCGCCCAGCATCTCGATCGGCGTCGCCTCGGGGGGCGAGCCCGTGATCGCGTCGGCGACGAGGCGGTTGAACACCTCCTGCCCGCCGAACAGCACCTCCCGCTTGTCGGCGAAGTGCCGGAAGAAGCTGCTCTTCGCCAGCCCCGCGCGCTCGGCGATGCCCGCCGCGGTGGTGCTGTCGTAGCCGCGCTCCTCGAACAGCTCCAGCGCCGCACGTTCCAGGCGCTCGCGCGCGTTCGGCTCCCATCGCCCCATGGCGGAATTCTACGCGATGAGACTGAGTCCCATCGCGTGCTACAGTGATGAGACCAAGTCCTATCACTGAGGGCCCAGGAGGCTTCTTCATGCGTGTCTTCGTCACCGGAGCGACGGGCCACATCGGCTCCGCCGTCGTTCCCGAGCTGCTCTCCGCCGGTCACCAGGTCGTCGGCCTGGCGCGTACCGACGACTCCGCCGCCGCGCTGAAGGCGCTCGGCGCCGAGGCCCGCCCCGGCGACCTCGACGACCTCGACGGCCTGCGCGAGGCCGCCGCCGACGCCGACGGCGTCATCCACCTCGCCTTCAAGCACGACGCGATGATGGCGGGAGACCTCGCCACCGCCGTGGAGACCGACCTGGCGGCCCTGCGGGCCTTCCGCCAGGCGCTCGCCGGCACCGGCAAGCCCTTCGTCGGCACCTCCGGGACGGCGCTGCTGGCCCACGCCTCGGCGGGCCCCGCCACCGAGGACGTCGTGCTGACCCGCGGCCCCGGCCTGGCCGCCCGCATCGGCGCCGAGAACCTGGTCGGCGAGCTGGCGGAGAGCGCCATCAGGTCCTCGGTCGTGCGGCTCCCCCCGACCGTGCACAGCGAGCTCGACCGCGCCGGGTTCGTCCCGATGCTCATCGCCACCGCGCGGGAGAAGGGCGTGTCCGGCTATCTCGGCGACGGCGCCAACCGCTGGCCCGCCGTCCACACCCTCGACGCCGCCCGCGTCTACCGCCTCGCCCTGGAGCGGGCGCCCGCCGGCTCACGGCTGCACGCCGTGGCCGACGAGGGCGTGCCGCTGCGGCAGATCGCCGAGGCCATCGGCAGGCACCTGGACGTGCCCGTCGCCGCCATCCCACAGGACCAGGCGGAGGCCCACTTCGGGTTCCTCGCGGCCGTCGTCTCGCTCGACAACCCGGCCGGCAGCGAGCACACCCGGCGGCTGCTCGACTGGCAGCCGGCCCACCCGGGCCTGCTCGCCGACCTCGACCTCGGCCACTACTTCGCCTGAACGGCCTTAACCGTTCATCTTCCCTACCAGCTCGCCGGTCACCGCGAGGAAGGCGTCGTTGGCCTCCGGGGAGCCGATCGACACGCGCACGCCCTCCTCCCCGAACGGCCGCACCGCCACCCCCTGCTCGGCGCAGGCCGCGGCGAACGCGGGGGTGTGCGCGCCGAGGCGCAGCCAGACGAAGTTCGCCTCCGTGGGCGGCACCGTCCAGCCCTGCGCGATGAGCGCCTCACGCACCCGCGTGCGCTCCTTGACCACCCGCTCGACCCGGTCCAGCAGCTCATTTTCGGCCCGCAGCGAGGCGACGGCGGCGACCTGCGCGAGATGGTTCACCGCGAACGGGATGATCGTCTTGCGTACCGCCGTCGCCACCGGCTCGGGCGCGATCAGGTAGCCGACCCGCAGGCCCGCCAGCCCGTACGCCTTGGAGAAGGTGCGCAGGACGGCGACGTTCGGCCGGTCGCGGTAGAGGGTGAGGCCGTCGGGGACGTCCTCGTCACGCACGTACTCGCGGTACGCCTCGTCCAGCACCACCAGCACGTCCTCGGGCACCCGGGCGAGGAACGCCTCCAGCTCGGCCCGGCGGATGGCGGTGCCCGTCGGGTTGTTCGGGTTGCACACGAACACCATGCGGGTCCGGTCGGTGATCGCCTCGGCCATGGCGTTCAGGTCGTGGTCCTCGCCCGCCAGCGGCACCGTGACGGAGGTGACCCCGGCCAGGTCCGCGAGCAGCGGGTACGCCTCGAACGACCGCCACGCGTACACGACCTCGGCGCCCGGCTCCCCCACCGTCTCGAAGAGCTGCTGCGCGACCGTCACGGACCCGGCGCCGAGCGCGACGTGCTCGGCCGGCACGTCGAAGCGCTCCGCGATGGCCTCGGTCAGCTTGACGGAGGCGGGGTCGGGGTAGCGGTTGACCTGCCGCGCCCCCTCGGCGATGGCCTCGACCACGGAGGGCAGCGGGTCGTACGGGGATTCGTTGGAAGACAGCTTGTACGAGCGCCCGTCGGGCGCGGCGACCGCCTTGCCCGGCTTGTAGGCGGCCATGGTGTCGAGGATGTGGCGGAAACGAGGCATGGCATCACTTTAGATGAGGCATCAACCCGTGCCCCCGCGCTGCACCCGCTTCCGAAGTGCGTCCGCGACCAGCTTGGCGACCTTCTGCGAGCCCGCGTCGCCCGGCTCGCCACGCTGCAGGCTGACGGTCACCGAGACGTTCGAGACCGTGAACGCGACCTTCGTCATGTAGGACGGCAAGCCCTCCCAGAGCCGGCCCGTGTGGCTGTACGCGTCCTCGCCGATGTCGGGGCGCTCGCGGAACTTGGTGCCCGGGTTGCGTTTCGGCTCGTCCCGCATGTACTTCACGGTCTGCTCGTGCATGGTGCCCGCCACCGACGTGCTCGGCGCGCGGTACGCCATCACGGTCAGCACCTGGTACGTGCCGCCGCGCCAGGAGCACGACGCGTCCGTCAGCCACTGGCGCTTCACGGTGTGCCCGAACAGGGAGCGGACCTGCGTGGTCGTCAGCAGCTCGCACGCCTCGAACTCGCCGATGAGCGGCGTGGCCGGGGTGGCCGACGCCGTCGGGCGCGGCTTGAAGGTCGGGATCGTGGTGCTGGGGGGCGACAGGGCGTAGCCGATGAGGCGGATGACGTTCGGGAAGAGCTGCGGGATGACGACCACGCCCGCGGTCATGAGCAGGACCAGCGCGAGCGCGGCGCCCACGACGGCCTTGGTGCGGCGACGGCGGCGCGGTCCGCTGTCCTGCGTGAGCGGCTGCGGGCCGCCGAACGGCGGCCCCTGCTGCCGGCCGGGAGCCGTCCCGGCACCCGGCCCACCTTGGGCTGCTTGAGCACCTGTGGCTTCTTGGGCGCCTTGAGCTGTTTGGGCGATGGAGGTCAGCCAGGCGGTCGCCTGCTCAGGGGAGCAGCGGCGGGCCGGGTCCTTCTCCAGGATCGCGGCCAGTGCCGGGCCGAGCGGCCCCGCCAGCCGGAACGGGGCGGGCTCCTGCATCAGCACGGCCGCCAGCACCGCCGCCTCGTTGTGCCGCGAGAACGGCGGGGCGCCCTCCACCGCCAGGTAGAGCGTGGCGCCGAGCGACCACAGGTCGGCGGGCGGGCCGTCCGGCTCGCCGCGCAGCCGCTCGGGGGCGATGTAGCCGGGCGAGCCGGACAGCAGCCCGGTCTGGGTGAGCGCGACGTCGCCGGCGATGGTCGCGATGCCGAAGTCGGTCAGCAGCACCCGGCCGTCGTCGGTGAGCATGACGTTCGCGGGCTTGACGTCGCGGTGCAGGATGCCGGACGCGTGCGCCGCCGACAGCGCCTCGATCATCCGCAGGCCGATCCCGGCGACCCGGGCCGGCGGGAGGGGGCCGTCGTCGCGTACCACCCGGTCGAGGGAGCGCCCACGCACGAGCTCCATGACGATCCAGGGGCGGCCGTCGTCGAGCACCACGTCGTGCACGGTCACGATGGACGGGTGGTCGCGCAGCGCCGCCGCGGCCCGCGCCTCGCGCAGCGTGCGGTCGACCAGCTCGGAGCGGGCGCTCTCGTCGAGGTTCGGCGGGAGGCGGACCTCCTTGATCGCCACCTCCTGGCGGAGCAGATCGTCCATCGCCCGCCAGACCGTGCCCATGCCGCCCTGCCCGAGCTGCGCGAGCAGCCGGTACCGGCCCGCGAGGGATGTCACCGCGCCGCTGCCGCCGTCGCGATCAACCGTCGTCTCCTTGTCGCCAGGGGTACGGGCCCAACAGATCTTAGAGGGCACAAGCTGCCATCGTCACCGGTTCATCACCATTCGTCACCTAGCTGGCCCCACCCACTGATGGCACCGGGCCGCTCCGTGAGGTCACCGGCCAAGCGTGACACCCGGCGCCGGGCCGGGAAGCCCCTACCTCAGCCGGCCGTCCACGGCGAGGTGAGGAACGTCCTGGCGGACGTCATGAAGTCGGCGACGAGCGGGTTACGGTCGCCCGTGCGGTGCACCACGACCACCTGGCAGGGCTCGATGCCTTCGACGGGGACGGTGGCGAGGTCGTCCCGCAGCGTGACGCGCCGGTCGCCGGCCGGGACGACCGCGAGGGCCCGGCCCTCGGCGACCAGCTCCAGCTTGTCCTCGAACGTGTCGACGACCAGGGCGAGCGGCGCCGGCTGGCCGTCCGGGCGCGGCTCCAGCCGCCAGAACCGCGCCCACATCGGGGCCACGCCCGCGCAGGCCACCAGAGGGTCGTCCGCGAAGTCGTCGCGGGTCAGCGACTCCTCGCCGGCCAGGCGGTGACCGGCGGGCACGAGCAGGACGCGGGGCTCGTCGTAGAGGACGGTCTCGGTCAGGCCGTCGCCCGGGATCGGCAGCGGGGTGCGGGCGACCAGCACGTCCACCTGGCCGTCGGGCAGGGCGCGGGCCTCGTCCCAGTCGAGGTGACGGGTGCGGACGTGGGCGTCCGGGTGGCGGCGGCGCAGATCGCGTACGGCGGGGGTGATGACGAGGTCTTCGAGGTAGCCGACGGTGATCGTGCGCGGCGGCGCGGCGGCCCGCGCGCTCAGCGCCGCCCGGCGGGCGGCGTGCAGCAACGCCTGCGCCTGCGGCAGGAACGCCGCCCCCGCCGCGGTCAGGCGGCTGCCCTGGGTGGTGCGTTCGAGCAGGCGCACGCCCAGCATCTCCTCCAGGCGCTGGATCTGGCGGCTCAGCGACGGCTGGGCGAGATGGAGCGCGGCGGCCGCCCTGGCGAAGTTGAGATGCTCGGCGACGACCGTGAAGTACCGCACGAGCCGCAGGTCGAGATCGAAATGCACCTCCGGCTCGGCCCCTGCCCCTGCGCCTGGGTCTGGGCCCGTGCCTGGGCGGGCTCCGGCGCCGACCGGCGGTGGCGATGCGGCGATTTCGGACACTTCCTCACTGTAAGCCGTCATACGGATTCCGCATGCCGAGGTGCGAACCAGGTCTTGGACGCCCAGGTCAGAGCGGGTGTTCACTCGATCTCGTCCCGCCACTCCACCAGGACGGGAACACGACGAGCGACATTGGGGGGTGCCCGGATATGGGCGAGTACGAAGGCAAGAAGGTCGTCATCACGGGCGGCAGCAGCGGCTTCGGCCTGGCCACCGCGCGGCTGCTGGCGGCCGGCGGAGCACGCGTGCTGATCACCGGACGGAACCAGGACACCCTGGACGCCGCCCGCGAGCAGCTCGGCGGCGACGCCATCGCGGTACGCAGCGACGCGTCGTCCGCACCCGACATCGACGCGCTGGCCGACCGGGCCAAGGCCGCGTTCGGCAGCATCGACGCCCTGTTCGCCAACGCGGGCGTGAACGGGTTCGCGCCGTTCGAGGCGACGAGCGAGGAGCTGTTCGACCAGTTGATGGCCATCAACGCGAAGGGGCCGTACTTCACCGTGCAGAAGCTCGCCCCGCTGCTCGCCGAGGGCAGCGGCGTCGTCCTCACCACCTCCGTCGCGAACGTGCTCGGCCTGCCGATGCTCAGCGCGTACGCGGCGAGCAAGGCGGCGCTGCGCTCCATGACGCGCGGCCTCGCTCGCGAGCTGCTGCCCCGCAGGATCCGCGTCAACGCGGTCAGCCCCGGCCCGATCGACTCCGGCATCCTGGAGAAGTCGATGCCCAGGGAGGCGGCCGAGCAGATGAAGGCGCAGATGGCCGCCGACAACCCGATGCTCCGCATGGGCACGCCTGAGGAGGTCGCCAGGGCGGTGGTGTTCCTGGCGTTCGAGGCCACGTACACGACGGGCGCCGAGCTCACCGTGGACGGCGGCGGCTCCCAGCTCTGACGGCGCGGCGAGAATCGCCAGGCGCGCGTTCGTGGCCCGGCATGTGCGTTCATCGCCCGGCGCGCGCGTTCGTCACCGGCCCCGCTTGGGACCCTGAACCTGAGCAACGGCACCGACCTGCGAATACGTGCTGTGCCGAGATCGCATGACATATGGTGCTCGCGCGGCCGTCCGCTTACTTTCGGTTCATGAGCCGATACACGCAGTACGCATGGGGAAGGGTGGCGGTGGCACTCGCGGCCCCGCTCGCCATCGTCCTCCTCGCCGCACCGGCCGCCCAGGCAGCCTCCGGCACCTACACCTGGATCACCCCCGCCGGGCAGCCGTTCCAGGTGGTGGAGCCGCCCAGCGACACCTGCCTGGAGCTGAGCGGCGGCGCGATCCGCTTCTCCAACGACACCACCGACACCGCATTCCTGTACGGCACCCCCGACTGCTCCGGCGGCTGGGCCCTGGTCGGCGTCGGAGCCACCTGGGACGCACCCACCGGCGTACAGGCGTTCGCCGTCCGGCTCGGCTCGACGCAGTAGCCCCGCATGAGGCCCTTCGCTTTGACCGAGCGGAGGGCCTCGCTCATGGGAGAGGCACAGCGGTCGGGGCGTGCCAGCGGTCGCGTCAGCTCCGCGACGGCCCCGTATCAGAGCAGCCCGCGATGGTAAGCGCCATGAACGGTGCAGCGATCACGGCCGGTGGGCCGCAGAAGACGAGTGACGACAGCAACGACGTGCGCACCCCGATCACGGGGGCCCGCACCACGAGGACCTTGCGGCGAGCGGGAGTCGCGGCACTGGCAGCCGCACTTCTGTCCGGCGCCGCCACCCCTGCGATGGCCGCCACCACCCCGGTCGACGGCCGCACATCCGCCGGCAGCCGGGCGACCGCAGACGGCGACGCCCCGGTGTCGCAGGATGCCGCAGCCGCCGCCTCCGGGCAGAACCGCCCGGAGCTTCAGCAGGCCATCCAGGCATTCATCGACGCCGGTTTCCTCGGGATCCAGGCCCGCGTACGGGACGCGAACGGCGAATGGGTGGGCACCGCCGGATCGAGCAAGCTGGGCCAGCCGGCCAAGCCACCGGCGAACGGCCGGTTCTGGGTCGGCAGCGTCACCAAGACCTTCACCGCGACGGTGGTGCTGCAGCTGGTGGCCGAGGGCAAGCTGGGGCTGGACGATCCGGTCGCCACCCATTTGCCCGAGTTCGGCCTGGACGAGCGGATCACCGTACGGATGCTCCTGCAACACACCAGCGGCCTGTTCAACTACACCGGCGACTTCGACCCCGACGGCACGTGGGTTCTGGGCATCCCCGCCACGGGCGACGACTGGCTGGCCAACCGGTTCCACGCCTACCAGCCCGAGGAGCTGGTACGGGTGGCGCTGTCCAAGCCGCCCCGTTTCGAGCCCGGCACGGACCAGAGCTACACCAACACCAACTACACGCTGGCCCGCCTGGTGATCGAGCAGGTGACCGGCCGCTCCTTCGCCGACGAGCTGGCCCGCCGGATCCTGCGCCCCCTCGGCCTGAAGAACACGGTGGTGCCGGGCAACCGCACACAGCTCCCCGGCCCGCACGCCCACGGCTACTACCGCTACCAGGACGCCACCGGCGAGTGGAAGGTGGTGGACGTCTCCCGCCAGAACATGTCCCTGCTGAGCGGCGCCGGCGACATGATCTCCACGACCAAGGACCTCCAGACGTTCTTCTCCGCCCTCAACAGCGGCCGGCTCCTGCCCGCCCCGCTGCTGGCCCAGATGCGCACCCCGCACCCGAAGCAGAGCTACGGCTTCGGCCTGTTCGTCCAGGACCTCGGCCCCGGCTGCGGCACCGTCTACCAGCACAACGGCAGCCCGCCGCACGCTTACGGGGCACTGATGTACAGCTCCCCCGACGGCCGCAAGACCCTCACCGCCTCCCTGAACTACGTGGACGACGCCACGAGGTCCCCGGCCGCGAAGTTCCCGCAGGCCCTCGACACGCTGATCAAGGCGGTGTTCTGCGACGGCCAGACGGCGAGCTGACGACGCGCGGGCACCTGCGGCCTCCCGCGGAGGAGGCGCATCGAACCGCCTCATCTTCCGGCGCTCGGCTGGCACACGGGCCCCCTCAGCTTGTGCCGCCGCAACGCCTGCGACCGTCCCAAGGGGTGGGCCCGTTCGTGGCCGGGGCCGGTGAAAGAATCGTTGTAGTTGATCCGGCACGGCCGCGAACCCCGACGACCTCAGCAGCAAAGGACGTCTCCCCATGGCCGCAATGTTCGTCATCTACGGTTTCGCCCTCGTCTGGGTCGTGCCGCCGCTCCTGACCTTGGCCAGACGGCAGGTGCGGGTGCTTGTGCTGGGCGGGCACATCGTGACGTCGGGACTGCTGGCCTGGTGGCTGATCTCCACCCGATGGGATGAGGGGATGGTGGTGATCATGATGGGGCCTGGCGTGCTGGTCTCGCTGGGCCGCCTGGCGGTGTTGCTCTGGCGAAGGGTGCCGGAGCGCAGGTCGCTGCGGTCATGACTGACCTTGGGCCGCGTGCCCTTCTACGCATTGCGGCTCACCTGCTCCTTGGCCTGATCGAATGGCATGACTCGCCTGATGGCCATGGTCAAGGGCACGCAGCCAGTTCTCATGCCGACTGACAAGTCGGGATGGCTGCCTCGACTCGGACCGCCCTTGCGCCTGCCTGTCCGGGGAACATGGGGCGACAGCTCTTGAGGGCGCGCGGGTGAGAGGGAAGCTGGTGCCCGGTCGTTACTCCTTGAGGCTGCGGAGCATCGGCGGGTGGAGGAGTTCGGCGGGGCCGCGGCGGTAGAGCTTGGCGGGGCGGCCGCCGTCGCGGGTGGTGGTGCCGCCGGTTTCCAGGAGGAAGCCTTCTGCCTTGGTGACCTTGCGGTGGAAGTTGCGGGGGTCGAGGGGGCGGCCCCAGACGATTTCGTACACTCTGCGGAGGTCTGCGACGGTGAACTCCGGGGGGCAGAAGGCGGCGCCCAGGGAGGTGTACTCCAGTTTGGCTCTTGCGCGTTCGATGCCGTCCAGCATGATGCGGCGGTGGTCGAACGCCATGACGGTGAGTGAGTCGATCGGCTGCCAGCTCATGTGGGCCTTTTCCGAGGCCGGGAGGTCGGGGGCCAGGCCGAGGTAGGCGACGCTCAGGACGCGCTGGCGGGGGTCGCGGTCGGGGTAGCCGTACGTCTGGAGCTGCTCCAAGTGGACGGGGGCGCCCGGGAGGCCGGCCCGTTCGGCGAGGAGGCGGTGGGCGGCGGCCGGGAGGTCTTCGTCGAGCTGGATGAAGCCGCCCGGGAGCGACCAGCGGCGCAGGAACGGCGGGTTGTCGCGGCGCCACACGAGGGCGCACAACGCCTGGTTGCGCACGGTGAGCACGACCAGGTCGACACTGACCGGGATGCTCGGGACCATGGCAGGCACGTTACACGCAGGAGTACCAGCCAGCGAACCGGACGATGGCCGGCTGTTCGCTGGTTTCCCTTGATCGCCTCTCGTGCCGCGCCACGTCCCGCAGCGAGTGGTGTCAGCCGCCCTCTGTGCCGGCGGCCTGGGTGGAGATGCGTACGTGGAGCGGCTCCGTGGCGGCCTGACCCGTGGGTGTCTTGACGCCGATTCGGACCCATTCCCCGCCCGGTACCTGGGTCCAGTCGAAGGGGACCCAGGCCGTGGCCATTCCTACCGGTAGTTCTTCCTCTATGGGGTCCTCGTCCAGCCAGCCCACCGAAGACACCACCATCTCCTTGGTGCCCCCCGACCACGTGATGGTGATGGTGCTGTTCTTGAGGTTGTAGCCGCGGACCTCCACCCCATCCTGGATGTCGCGGGGGCGGCGGATGGCGTCTACGGCGATGGGGCGCTGCCAATCCCGGGCAATCTCCGTTTCGAGGGACGGATCGCCACATGTCATGAAATCGCTCCACATATAGGAGACGATCTTCTGCACATAACGCCCCGCCATCGTCACCGCCTGGTCCAGGCGTTTCTTGTCGGTCTTGCCGCGGGTGCCCGTCGGCGCGCAGGGGCGGTCTCCCGATGGTTCGAAGGCCTCCACGTTCGCCCACAGCTCCACGTGGTAGCCCTCGTCGATCATCTCCTCGCGGGCCGCCGCCATCTCCCGGTAGTAGTCGCGGGTCGAGCCGTGATAGGCGGTGTCGTACGTCGATTCCCCCACCACCGGGCGCAGCCGCTCGTCCACCTCCTGGTCGCGCTCGTCGGGCCAGAACAGGCCGACCTTGCCCGTGCCCCGGCTGTCCTGCGGCGCGATGATGCCGACCCCGGTCTTCACCAGGGCCTTGAACCCTTCGGCCACCTGCTTGGGCGTCTGCCCGAAGGGGACGCGTTTGCGGGCGTCGAGGTAGGGGCTGATGAGGATGGGTTTGCGCAGCTCCTGCTCGACGATGGTGTGCTGGTCGGCGTACACCTCAAGGGTGGGGTTCGTGGCGAGGGTGGCCGACATCTGCACCTCGAACGGCTGGTAGACGCCGCCGAGCGAGTCGCGGCCCTCGAAGCGGGCGCCGTAGTCCTGGAGGATGCGGCGGGTGAGGGTGGTGAGCGTGCCGAGGTGGCGCTTCTCGGCCCTGATCTTGTTCTTGGAGTCGCGGGGGGCGAGCGGCAGCGCGGGGAAGACGCGCATGCCGAACTGGTCGGCCAGGTCGAGGAGCTGAGTGAGGCTGTCCTCGCCCTTGTTGGAGCCGGCCACGAGGATCATGTCGTACGAGCGGGCCTTGCTCTCGAAGTCGCAGGTGGCGTCGTCGGAGCCGTCGGGCTGGGTGAGGAGCCGGTAGTAGGTGCGCTTGCCGGCCTGGACGGCGTGCTCCATGCCGGGGCAGCGGAACAGGTCCTGGCCGAACAGCTCGTCGGTGCGGTAGACGTAGACGCGGCCGACGCGGTTCTCCGGGTTGGCCTTCTGCAGGTCGCTCAGGGCGGCGTCGTGGCAGCTCAGGCCGTCTTCCTCGCACGGCTTGTAGAGCGGGTCGACCTCGCCTTCCTTGAGGATCTGGCCGGCGTCGTTCACCGTGCGGAACTGCAGGCCGTAGCCGATCCTGATGATGGTGTCGCCGCCGACGCCGTGGATCTCCTGGAGCTGCTTGCGCCAGGTGCAGGGGTTCGACTGGGGGGTGATCCAGTAGCCGGTGACGGCGTACGGGGCCTTCTTGTCGGTGTCGAACGTTCCACAGTCGTCGGTGAACTCGCTCACCTTCGGCGTGGGCTCGGTCTTGGCCGGCTTGGGCGCGGCGGACGTGGACGCGACGGGGGCCGGGTCGTCGGACGGCAGCACGATGATCACGGCGGCGACCACGGCCAGGATGGCTGCGCCCGCGACCAGGAAGAGCCAGCGCACGTTCAGGAACCTACCCCGCCCTCGGAAGTTACGGCTTGACCCCGGCCCAGGCTTCGAGCTGTGCGACGAACCGCTTGGCGGAGTTGGGCCAGTGGTGGTTGGCGCGGGCCGCCGCGTAGCCCCGCGCGCCCTGCGCCCGCCGCTCCCGTACGTCGTCGCGCAGCGTCAGCACGGCCTGCGCGACGGCCTTCGGGTCCTCCCACGGCACCACGACACCGCTGTCGTAGCGCTCGACCAGCTCGACCGCGCGCGGCGACGGGGTGGTGATGACGGGGATGCCGTGCGCCATGTATTCGACGATCTTGGTGGGCATGGAGTGCCGGTAGTTCGGCTCGTCGTGCAGCAGCGACAGGCCGGCCAGTGCCCCGTCGAGCCGCTTGAGCGCCTCGTCGTTGGGCATGAAGTCGCGCCACTCCAGCAGGCCCTCGGTGACGGCCTGGTTGAGCATGGGGCGGCTCTGCGGGTCGGCGTACCCGATCAGCTCGACCGCCACCCGGTACGGCTGCAGCAGCTTGGCCACCTCGACCGCCTCGACCACGCCGCGCGCCTTGGACAGCCAGCCGAGGTAGACGATCCGGTCGTCGCCGGGCGGGGTGACGGAGTCGGGCACCCACGTCTCGTTGGGGACGATGAGGTGGGCGTGCTTGAACCGGCCCGCGTAGGCCGTCTCGGCCAGCAGCAGGTGCATGTGGCGCTCGGCGGTGCCTTCGAGCATGCGGGCCAGGAAGCGCACCGGCGGCCGCAGCGGCGCCGGCAGCCAGGGCTTGAGCGAGAGCGTGGCGGGGGTGTCCTCGTGGACGTCCCACACCACGGGCGGCCTGTTGCGGATGCCCCACACCGCGAACAGCAGCTCGGGGTCGTGGATGAGGACGAGGTCGACCTTGTCGCGCATGCGCTTGAACAGCCTGCGCGCGGCCCAGACCGCGGCCACCCGCTTGCGCTGGGCGGCCCGGGGGAGGTCGACTCCGTTGACCCACGGTCTGGGGACGACGCCGTGCGCCGTGAACGACGCGGCGTACGTGACCTCATGACCGGCATCCACAAGGGCACGGATCTGCCGATGCAGAATTCTCGCGTCCTCGGGGTTATGCACCACCGTCATGACGAGCACGTGCACTGCGCGCAGCCCTCCGTCGCTACAGCCGCTCGACGCGTTCACCCTCGGCGAGCACGCCGCGGGTGTCCAGCACGAGCTTGGCCTTCGCCTCGACCATGTCGAGGTCGAACGCGGCGTGCTGCTGCAGCAGCAGCGTCACGTCCGCGTTGATCACGGCCTCGGCCAGATCCTCCTCACGCGGCACCTGGGTGCCGTCCACCGCCCACTCCTTGACGTACGGGTCGGCGAACGAGAGCTCCGCGCCCAGCTCCAGCAGCGCTCGCGCCACGGGCAGGGCCGGGGTCTCGCGCTCGTCGGCGATATCCGGTTTGTAGGTGACGCCGAGCATAACGACTCTGGCGCCGTTCACGGGCTTCTTATGCCTGTTGAGCAACCGCTGTACGCGGGCGACCACGTACGAGGGCATCCGCTCGTTGATTTCCTGTGCCAGCTCGACGAACCGGAACGGGTAGCCGAGCTTGCGCACCGTGTACGACAGGTACGACGGGTCGACGGGGATGCAGTGCCCGCCGACGCCGGGGCCAGGCAGGAACTTGTGGAAGCCGAACGGCTTGGTGGCCGCCGCCTCGATGGCCTCCCACAGGTCGATGCCGAGCTCGTCGCAGAAGATCGCCATCTCGTTGACGAGGGCGATGTTGACGTGCCGGTAGGTGTTCTCCAGCAGCTTGGCCATCTCGGCCTCGCGGGTGCCGCTGACGGGCACCACCTGCTCGATGAAGCGCCCGTAGAACGCGGTGGCGCGGTCGCGGCAGGTCATCGTGTAGCCGCCGACGACCTTGGGCGTGTTGCGCAGGCCGAACTTGGGGTTGCCCGGGTCGATGCGCTCGGGCGAGAAGGCGAGGTGGAAGTCCTCGCCCGCCTTCAGCCCGGAGGTCTCCAGCAGGGGCCGGGCCAGCTCGTCGGTGGTGCCGGGCCACGTGGTGGACTCCAGCACGACGAGGGTGCCCTTGCTCAGGTTGCGGGCGACGGCCTTGGTGGCGCCTTCGACGGCGGACAGGTCGGGCCGGTGGTCGTCATCGAGCGGGGTGGGCACGCAGATGACGATCGTGTTGCTCCTGGCCAGCACGGACTCGTCGAGCGTGGCGCTGAAGCCGTTGGCCAGCATGTGCTCGAGGTCGGCGTCGGAAAGGTCATCGATGTAGGACTGCCCGGCGTTGAGCGCGTCGACCTTGGCGGGGTCCACGTCAAGGCCGACGACCCGCAGGCCGGCGCCCACAGCCTCCTTGGCGAGAGGCATGCCGACGTAGCCCAGGCCGATGACAGTCAAGTCGATTTCTGTCACAGCTGTGCCTTTGGGAGCCGGAAACAACACTTCATGGTCGCAAAGGTTATCTCAAGTCCACCTAGCTCACGCCTAATGCGACCGAACCCGTCAGAACTGGGAGGAAGATTCATGGTCATCATTCGGCAAGCGAACGGTATAGGGCTTGATAAGTCTCGGCAACGCGGCTCCATGTCCGCTTCGCCGCCACTTCCGCGCGGCCCGCCTCGCCCATCTCGGCGCGCTTGGCCGGGTCTTCACGCAGACCCGCGATGGCCTTGGCCAACTCGGCCGGATCGCCCGCGGGCACGAGCATTCCGGCGCCGTCGGAGCCGACCAGCTCGGACAGCGCGGGCAGATCGCTGAGCACGACGGGCTTGCCGAGCGCCATCGCCTCGACGGGTTTCAATGGCGTAACAAGTCGGCATACCCGCAGGTCCTCGCGCGGGCAGGCGAAGATGTCGATGGCGTCCTGGGCCTGCAGCGCCTCGTCGGGGCCGACCCGGCCCGGCAGGATCGCCGTGCTCAGGCCCAGCTCCTCGACCAGCTCCAGCAGGTTCGGGCGCTCGGTGCCGTCGCCGACGATCAGCACGCGCACGGGGGCGCGCTGGTCGCGCAGCAGCGCCGCGGCCCGCAGCAGGGTGGCGAAGCCCTCATAGGCCACGATGCTGGACACCGAGCCGACCACGATCTCGTCGTCGCCGATGCCGTACGCGCGCCGGAACGAGGCCCCGTCGTAGTGGGCCGTCAGCAGCGAGTCGTCGACGGCGTTGGGCGCCAGGTGGATCTTCTCCCTGGGCACGCCGCGCTCGACGATCTCGGCGGCCATCGTCTCGGCCAGCGTGACGACCGCGTCGGCCTCGCGCATCAGGAACGCCTCGCGCTCGCGCTGGAGCACGTGCCGCTGGCTGCCGATGCGCTTGGGGTCGCGGGAGGCCCAGGTCTCCTCGAGGAAGCCGCGCACCTCGTACACGAACGGGGTGCCGGTGCGGTCGCGCACGGCGTGCGCGATCGAGCCGTTGCGGTGGTCGGTGGCGGCGTGCAGGACCTGCGGCCGCAGCTCGGCGGTGAGCTTGGTGACCCGGTCGGCGCCCCTGATGATGCGGCCCTGCGTCTCGAACGGCATCTCGCGGTGCGGCTCGGGCAGCAGCCGGTGGTAGGGGATGCCGTCGATCTCGTCGTACGGCGCCGCGTCCGCGTGCCCCTGCAGCATCGGCCAGCCCCAGCTCGTGACCACGTGCGGGTCGATCCCGGCGGCCTTCTGGGAGGTGACGATGCGGTGGGTGCGCACGGTGTAGCCGGCCTGCGTGTACGGCAGGGCGTTGGTGACCACGTGCAGGACCCGGTTGGGGACCCGGCTCAGGATGGCCACCTTGGGGCCCGGCGGGATCGGGTCGGGGCTGATCGCGGCCAGCTCGCCCCGGTAGTAGGCGGCCCTGCGCTTGACGAAGGGGTACTTGGTGTGGGCCTCGAGCACGGCGGCCGCCTCGCTGACCCGGCCGGCGTCCCAATGTTCCTTGGCCTCGTTCCACGGCCCCTTGACCACACGCATGCCGAACTTGCGCACGGCGCGCCGCGCGCGGCGGGCGGCCGGCCAGGCGACGCTGCCGACGATGGGCCGCAGCTTGGGCGGGAGCGTGTCGGCGGCGGCCTGGGCCACGCGCACAGGGTCGGATCTGACCTTCGTCAGCACCACGCGGGAGACGATGATCGGGTGCTGGACGAATCCCTTGAGAAGCCCACCGACGCCGGCACGGGCGGACTTCGCGGAAACCCTGTCTGATGAACGGGAGGAGTCTTGACGACTGGCGTCGGATGCCACGCAGGGACCGTACCATAGGCAGCGTTTTTTCCCTTCCGCTATGAAAGGCGAGGTCAATGAGGGAGAACCCCCTGGTCCTGCACGTTTTGGGTGCTCGTCCCAATTTCGTGAAAGCGGCCCCGGTGGTGCGGGCACTCGGCGAGCTCGGCGTGCGGCAGGGCATCATCCACACTGGTCAGCACTATGACGCGCTGATGTCCGACGTCTTCTTCGCCGACCTCGGCCTGCCCGAGCCGGTGGCGAACCTGGGGGTCGGCTCCGGCAGCCACGCCAAGCAGACCGCGGCGCTGCTCGTGGGCCTGGAGGAGGTCGTCCAGGCGCAGGACCCCGACCTGGTCGTGGTCTACGGCGACGTCAATTCCACGCTGGCCGCGATCCTGGTCTGCGCCAAGCTGGGCGTGCCGACGGCGCACGTGGAGGCGGGGCTGCGCTCGTTCGACCGGGGCATGCCCGAGGAGGTCAACCGGGTCGTCACGGACGCGCTGGCCGACCTGCTGTTCGCCACCTCGCCGGAGGCGCTGGCGTTCCTCGCGAACGAGGGGGTGCCCGCGTCGAAGGTGCACCTGGTGGGCAACCCGATGATCGACAGCCTGTTCTCGGCGCTGCCGAAGCTGGACCCGGCGCCGGTGGTGGCGCGGCTCGGTCTGCCGGCGCGGTACGCGGTCGCCACCCTGCACCGCCCCGCGAACGTGGACACCCCCGAGGCCGCCAAGGAGCTGGTGGACGCGGTGCTGGAGGTCTCGCGGCAGGTCCCGATCGTGGTGCCGATCCACCCGCGCGGCAAGGCCCGGCTGGCCGAGGCCGGTCTCGTGGACGGCGAGACGATCAAGGTGGTCGACCCGCTGGGCTATGTGGACTTCCTCTCACTCGTCCGCGGTGCCGCGCTGGTCGTCACGGACTCCGGTGGCGTCCAGGAGGAGACGACCATGCTGGGCGTCCCCTGCCTGACGGTCCGGCCCAACACCGAGCGTCCGATCACGATCACCCACGGCACGAACCGCCTGGTCACGCCCGCTCTGCTGCCGGCCGCCGCGGAGAAGGCCCTCGCCGACGGCGCCGCCACCCCGGCCGGTGAGCTGCCGGTGCTGTGGGACGGCAAGTCGGGCCCGCGCATCGCCACGGTGATCGCCGCCTGGCTCAAGGGGGACAATCTGGCGCCCGCCTCTCAGGGCAAACGCCCCGAATAACGGCGATATCCGCCGTACTATGACTTACCTCTGCTGAGCGATTGGCGTACCACCATGGCCGAAACCCCCGAACAGCCCACCTTCCAGCGTCTCGGCCCCGTCAACTGGCTGCCCGAGGAGCGCAAGCTCGTCGAGCGGTACGAGGCGGAGGTCAGGGAGCTGCGGCGACGGCTGGAGATCGCCGAGGCCAAGGCCGCGTACGCCAACTGGAAGCTGGAGGCCACGCAGGCCAAGCGCACGTACAAGCTGGGCGAGGCCCTGGGCTCGAAGAGCCCGGGGAAGATCGTCGAGGCCGTCCGGTCGAAGGACAGGGCGCCCAAGGCGCCCATCCCCGTGAGCCTGGCGATCGCGGCGGCGGAGAACCGGCCGCCGCAGGTCGAGGTGCCGACGGTGAAGTGGCCGAACGGCCCGGTCAACCGCCCCGACCTGAAGGTCGCGGTGATCCTCGACGACTTCTCCCGGATGGCCTTCCGCTACGAGTGGGACCAGATCGAGTTCGGCCTAAAGGACTGGCCGGAGATCTTCGCGGAGAAGCGGCCCGACCTGCTGTTCTGCGAGTCGGCCTGGCACGGGAACCAGGGGCGCTGGCGCTACCAGATGACCGGCACGAACGCCCCCAAGGAGCCGCTGCGCGACCTGGTGGCGTGGTGCCGTCGCGAGGGCATCCCCACGGTCTTCTGGAACAAGGAGGACCCGCCGAACTTCGACTTCTTCATCGACACGGCCAAGCTGTTCGACTACGTGTTCACCTGCGACGGTGACATGCTGCCGAAATATCGGGAAATTTTGGGACACGACCGGGTGGACGTGCTGCAGTTCGCCGCCCAGCCGCGCGTCCACAACCCGATCCAGCAGAACAAGGGCCGCCTGCACGACGTCGTCTTCGCCGGGATGTACTTCCGCGACAAGCACCCCGAGCGGCGCGAGCAGATGGAGACCGTGCTCGACCCCGTCAGGGAGCTCGGGCTGCACATCTTCGCCCGCAACGGCGAGGTCGACGAGAAGTACGCCTGGCCCGAGAAGTACCGGCCGCACATCGTGGGCGAGCTGCCCTACGACCAGATGCTCGCCGCGTACCGGATGTACAAGGTCTTCCTCAACGTCAACTCGGTGCTCGACTCGCCCACCATGTGCGCGCGGCGCGTCTTCGAGCTGTCCGCCTGCGCGACCCCGGTGGTGTCGGGGTGGTCGCGGGCCATCGAGGAGACGTTCGGCGACCTGATCCCGATCGCGCGCGAGCCGGTCGAGTCGTACAACCAGGTGCTGCACCTGATCAACAGCCCCGAGCTGCGCGCCAGGATGGGGCACCTGGCGATGCGCGAGGTGTTCGACAAGCACCTGTTCTCGCACCGCGTGGACCAGATCCTCCAGGACCTCGGCCACCACGTGACGCCCCGGTCGCGCTCGATCACCGTCGTGCTGCCCACCAACCGCGCCTCCCAGATCGAGCACGCGATCTCCTCGGTGGCCAAGCAGATCCACCGGCCGCTGCAGCTCGTCATGGTGCTGCACGGGCTCGACATCGACCCCGTCGTGGTCGCGGACAAGGCCCGCATGGCGGGCATCACGGACGTCACCGTCCTGCCCGCCGACGCCTCGCTGTCGCTCGGCGCGTGCATGAACCTGGGCATCGCCGCCGCCGAGGGCGAGCTGATCGCCAAGATGGACGACGACAACCTGTACGGCGAGCACTACCTGTCGGACCTGGCCCGCTCCTTCGACTTCTCCGACGCGGAGATGACCGGCAAGGGCGCGCACTACGCCTACTTCGAGGGCACGAACACGACGATGTTCCGGCTGCCCGGCCTCGAACACCGCTACTCGTGGCTGGTCCAGGGCGGCACGTTCCTCGCCAAGGCCGACCTGTTCCGCGCCTACCCGTTCGCCGACATCACGCGGGGCGAGGACACGCACCTCGTGCGGCGGCTCAAGGAGGACGGCGTCAAGATCTACTCGGCGGACCGGTTCAACTTCGTCTACTGGCGCAGCGCGGACACCTCGATGCACACCTGGCAGGCCGACCACATCAAGCTGACCAGGAACGCCCAGTTCTCCTTCGTCGGCCGCCCGGACGACCACGTCCTCATCTAGGACGACCGGCGCGGGACCCGCGCCCCGGCCTCATCCGGAACCGGCGGGGACCCCGCGCCCCCGCGGGTTCCCTCTCCCCCTGAAGGACGCGAGCCGTCGCGCCCGGGACGCGACGGCGAACAGACGCGCAGGCGCAGGGACGCGGGTGGGATGGCGGTCGCGGCTATAGTGTCGTGTGACCAAAGGGACACATGGGGTTATAGGCGGACATGCGTACGAGCCTGGTCATCGAACGGCTTGACCGTATCCCGGTGTCGGTGACGCTGACACCGGGCCTGTCGATGCTCGCCCTGATCACGGACGCCCTGTCAGGCAGGACGCGGGGCGCCCCCGAGCCGTGGCGCCGCCTGGTGCGCTCGGCCGCCGAGATCCCCGACCAGATGGTCGTCCGCTCCCTGGCCACTCCGGGCTTCAGCGTGCTGCCCGACCTGGTGCTGCCCGGCGAGTTCACCCGCGACCTCGACGTGCCGACGCAGGTCGAGATGCTGCGCGACCTGCCGCCCGACGCCCTCCTGGAGGAGCTGGACACGATCACCGACGGCCGTCCCCCCGAGCACTGGCACCCGGCGCTGAAGGACCCGAACCGCTGGCTGCACGGCTACGCCGACCTCGTGGAGGCGGCGTGGGCGGCGATGCGCCCGATCTGGGCGAAGGCCAGGCCGCTGTTCGAGCGCGAGGTGGAGCGGGTCGCGGTGGCCGCCGCCCGCAGGTCGCTCGACGTGGTACTGAACGACCTGCACGCCAACTGCAGCTTCAGCGACGACACGCTCAGCTTCCCCGACTTCGAGCCCGAACGCTTCTCGATCGGCTCCCGCGGCCTGGTGCTGATGCCTATGCTGGCGGGCCCGAACGCGCTCATCGCCCGCCTCGACGGCCCCGACGCCGTCTGGATCGGCTACCCGCTGCCCGGCACGGAAATGGGGGAGCCCGCCGGGAAGGGCCGCGACGACCGGCTGGAGATCCTCGTCGGGGACGTGCGCTCGGCGATCCTGACCAGCCTGGAGCGCCCGCTGACGATGGGCGCGCTGGCCAGGCGCGTCAAGCACGCCCCGAACGTGGTCACCTACCACTGCAACTGGCTGGAGCAGGCCGGCCTGATCACGCGGCGGCGCGACGGCAGGGAGATCCACGTGTTCCGGACGCCCCGCGCGTCCGTCCTCGTGGACCTGTACGCGGCCGCCGGCTAGCCCCTGACGTACCCGAGGCGGCCCTCGGCCGTCACCTTGGTCGTGGGCGTGTTCTCGCAGTCGGCCTTGATCGAGTAGAAGTGGCTGTCGGCCGCGGCCCAGTGGCAGCGGTAGATGGGGCGGGTGAAGCCGGCCGTGGGCTTGGCGTAGAGGTAGCCCTCCAGCCGCAGGTACGTGTTGTTCTCGCCCTCGCAGTCACGCCGAAGGCTGAGGAACTGGTCCAGCTTGGCGTGCCCGGCCATGCAGCCGTACAGCGGGATCGCGCCGGGGACGCGGCCGGCCAGGATCGTGACGTGCCCCTCCGGCTTGTACCGGCCGCCGGGTGCCTCGCCGGTGGTGCTCCAGTGCTTGGCGCCGCTGTAGTAGCGCACCAGGTCCGCGGTCGGCACGGTGGCGGCCTGGGCGGCGGGCACGGCCAGCGTGAGGCTCGCGGCGCAACCGGCCAGGAGGGCGGCGGCTCGGCGAACGATCATGTTTCCCCCTGAGATGTCGGTCCTGATCAACGCTCGGGACGTTAACAAGGGTCGCGGAGCCGCCTCCGTCACTTCCAAAGATCGCGAAGTTTATCGCGTGACCCGGGCGAGGTTCTGGTCGGCCAGGTTCGCCAGCTCGTAGAGGCCCTGCGGCTTGACCCGCTGCCCGACGACCAGCATGCTCATGATCACGGTCCCCCGCCGAATCATGACCGAGCCGATCTGCGCGTTGTTCTTGTCGCCCGCCGCCGTCGTCAGGTAGGCCCGCGACTGGTCGCCCTTGGTGGGCATGTCGAGGGTCTTCGTCTTGTACGTGACCTTCGTGCCGCCGACGTCGGCCGTGTAGTTCGTGCACTGCTTGGGCAGCGGCTCGGGGAAGGCGGCCTTGGGCAGCGAGACCACGGCCTGGGTGATGGAGCCGCGGGCCGCGGAGAAGGCGACGACCGCGGCGGGCGACTTGGCGACGTCGGGCTTGGCCGCGTCGAGCTGGGCGGCGCCCGCGCACTCGGGGTGCTCCGCCCTGGCCTTGCGCACCGCTTCAAGCCCCTGCTGGGTGGACTTGAGCGTGCCGAACTCGCCGGTCTCCGGCCCGTACGCGACGCTCATGCCCTTGGGCACGGGCAGCAGCGCGGCCCGCAGCTTGGCGCCGGCGGCGGAGGTCTGGGCGGGCGGCGCCGAGGCGGCGGGCGCCTTGGGCTCTTCGGCCGAGGAGCACCCGGCGATGACCAGAGTGCTCAGAAATATGCCGGGAATGGCTTTATGCATGGCCGCTCCATTTCACTGCATGGACATTGGTCAAAACGCTAGAGGAAGCCCGGTGCGCGGGAGAGAGTAACGTCGCTATTTGCCGGAATCAGCGATTTGACGAGCATCGCCGCCACTACCACCTGGGACGATGCGGGCGAAGGCGGTCCGGCCCACTGAATCGGCCTCCCGGTAATAGGGCGGGCAAAATGTTTCCCGGGCCCTGCGCGTCCCGATGCGGCTTTTCTCCCGGCTGCTGATGATCGCGGCATGAGCCTCACTCCGCGCGCACTCGGGATGGACGTCCCCATGACCCGCCGGGACTTCTTCGACGGCATCGCCGTCAGCTGCGTGGCCGGGGCCGGCAACGCGGCTCCCAAGCTCCTGGACCCGCCGGGCCCGCTCACGGTACGCGGGGACACCAGTGAGGCGCTCAGCGTGCCGCACGCGCTGCGGGACGGCCGCTTCTGGGCGCACGCGGGCCCCGCCGTCCCCACGGGCGAGAGCTACGACCTCGTCGTGGTCGGCGGGGGGCGCGGCGGGCGCGGCGCGGCGGCCGAGTGGCTGCGCCGCCACCCCGCGGCGAGCGTGCTGCTCCTCGACAACCACGAGACCTTTGACGACCACGAAACTCTGGAGGAGCCCGGCACCTGGGAGACGGCCGGCTTCGACGCGGTCATGTGCGACGAGGAGAGCTTCGGCGCCGACACCCTGGTCTCGACCGCCACCCCCGGCTGGATCGACCGGCTGCCGATCGCCCGCCGCGCCCGCCGGGACCTGCGCGCGCTGCACGAGGACCCGCCCGACTGGTTCCCCGGGACGACGGCCGAGGGCCGGCTGGAGCGGCTGGCCGGGCTGACGTACTCGGCGTTCCTGCGCGAGGTGTGCGGGGCGCATCCCGACGCGGAGCGGTTCTGCCGGACGATGTCGTCGGCCGAGTGGGGGTACGACACGCGGGCGTTCGGCGCGATCGACGCCTGGGGCACCGGCTACCCGGGGTTCGCGGGGCTGGGGCTCAGCAGGGCGGAGCCGTCCCGGTACAACTCGCCGACCGTGCGGCGGCACTGGCACGGGCGCCCGCCCGCGACCGCCGCCCCCGCGCTGGACGGGCGGGCGCGCATGCGGGCCGGCAGCCCGGTCGTCTCTGTGCGCAACGGCCCGGCGTCCGCGACCGTGGCCTACTTCGACGGCCATCAGGTGCGCACCGTGGAGGCCGGGGCGGTGATCCTCGCGTGCTGGAGCGCCGTGGTGCCGTACCTGCTGCCCGGCCTGCCGGCGGCGCGGCGGCGGGCGCTGCGGCAGGCGGCGCGGGTGCCGCTGCTGGAGGCGACCGTACGGCTGCGCGACCCGGGGGCCTGGCGGCGGCTGGGCGTGCGGAGCGTGCGGTGGACGGGCGCGTACTGGTGCGCGACCGCGTTCACGCCGCCGGACACCGTGCGGATGCTGGCCACGCCGTGCCGCTCGGAGCTGGGGCCGGCCGCCGGGTCCGTGGCGGGCAGGAAGGAACTGCTCATGACGCCGTACGAGACGCTGGAGCACACCGTACGCGGCCAGCTCGCCCGGCTGCTCGGCCCAGCGGGCTTCGACCCGGGCGGCGGCATCGCGGCGATCACGATCCACCGGTGGGGGCACGCGCTGGCCCCCGAGTACTGCCGGCCGTGGCACGCGTTCTACCCGGACGGGCCGTTCCCGTCGGAGGCGGCGCGCGGGCGGTTCGGCAGGATCGCGATCGCGGGCTCCGACGCCGAGCCGGCGGCCCGCGGCGAGGCGGCGCTCAAGGCGGCGCTGCGGGCGGTCGAGGAGCTGGCGCCATGAGAGCGGAAGGGCCGCGGGCGGCGGGGGAGGCGGCGCGATGAGGGCGGTGTGGCTGCGGGTCTTCGTGACGGGGCTGGTGCTGTGGCTGGCCACGGTGGTCGTGACGGGCTGGACGGGCAACTCGAACCTGGTGCCGACCGTGGTGCTGTTCGGCAGCTTCCTGGTGCCGGTGACGTTCGTGGTGTGGGCGTACGGGCGGGCGCGCTCGCCCGAGGTGACGGTCGAGCGCATGTTCGTGGCGTTCGTGGTGGGCGGCGTGCTGGGGGTGCTCGGCGCGTCGCTGCTGGAGAGCTGGCTGCTGCGGCCCTCGATCATCATGTACGTGCTGGTCGGCCTGATCGAGGAGGGCGTCAAGCTGGCCGCCCTGATCTTCGTCACCCGGCACGTGGTCAGGCGCGCGACCAGGGACGGCGTGGTGCTGGGCGCGACCGTCGGGTTCGGCTTCGCCGCGTTCGAGAGCGCCGGGTACGCCTTCAACGCCCTGTTCACCGCCGACGGGCTGTCGCTGTCGCAGCTCGTCGAGACGGAGGTGCTGCGTGGCATCCTGACCCCGGTCGGGCACGGCCTGTGGACGGCGATCGCGGGCGGCGCGCTGTTCCGCGCGGGCGGGCTGGTGACGGGGCCGGTGGTGCTGACCTATCTGGGCGTCTCGCTGCTGCACGCGCTGTGGGACTCGATGAGCGTGATCGCGATCGCGATCACGCTGGTGCTGACGGGGCGGCCGTGGCAGTTCGAGCTGCTGCGCATCGGCCGGGTGCCGCACGTGACGCAGTGGCAGGTGCACGTGTACACGCTGCTCAACTGGGCGGGACTCATCGTGATCTCGCTGGTGGCGCTCGGGTGGCTGTGGGCGACTCTGGCCCCAGGACGCCGGGATCGGGGGATCTTGTCCCAATAATCCCGGTAATGAACGTCTTCCTCCCACTGCGCCGGAAGCATAATCGGTGCTAGTCTCCTGTGCGATCTTCCGGAGGTGTATTTACACAAGGTGTGGAAATGCCCCCGACTAGAGGTTGGGACATGGGCTCGCGAAACCGGTCAATTCGGTTCAAGATCTTTTTATTGCTGCTGCTACCCCTCCTGTCTCTGAGCGCGCTGTGGGGTTTCGTCCTCAACCTCACCATGGGCGACGCCCAGTCACTGCTCCGCGCGAACACCCTCTACGACACGCTCGGCGTCACCTCCACCGACCTGGGCCTACAGCTCCAGGCCGAGCGCGTCCGCTCCGCCGAGGCGCTCACCACGCGTGAGCTCACCGAGGTGCTCGGCGGCCAGCGCGCCCGCACCGACAAGTCCGTCGCCGACTTCCGGCAGGCCGTCACCGACGCCGGCGGCGCCATCGGCGACGACCTGCGCCGGCCGCTCGACAACCTCAACATGGCCCTCGACAGGCTCGCCCTCATCCGGTCGGACATCGACAACGGCATCAGCTCCCGCCTGGCCGGGCTGACCGAGTACAACCGCGTGCTCGACGCGATCTTCCAGCTCTACGACCACCTGATCACCGTCTCCGACCTGGAGATCTTCCAGCAGGCGTCGTCGCTGCAGGCCATGGGCATGGCCAGGGAGTACATCGCCAGGGAGCACGCCCTCGTCATCGGCGCCCTGGCCGACGGGCGGCTCACCCCGCAGGAGACGGCCGCCTTCACCGAGTACGCCGCCTCCAGGAAGTTCCTGCACTCGCGCGGCCTGGCCGGCCTCGACGTGACCCTGCGCCGGCCGTACGAGCAGATCTTCGCCACCGAGCCGTTCCTCACCTTCGCCACCATGGAGTCGCGGGTCATCAAGACCGGCACGCCTCCCCCCGACGCCGACGGCTGGCACGCCGCCGTCGACAAGCTCACCGGCCGCCTCGACGACCTCGGCAAGACCTCCTCCGACACCCTGGCCGCCCGCACCTCCGACGCCGCCACCGGCACCGTCGTCGAGATCGCCGTCGCCGGCGGCCTCGGCTTGATCGCCGTGCTCGCGTCGATCATCATCTCTGTACGCTTCGGTCGTCGCCTGGCCGGAGAGCTGGCAGGGCTGCGCGCCGCCGCGGTCGAGCTGTCGCAGCGGCGGCTGCCCGACATCGTCGCGCGGCTGCGCAAGGGCGAGGACGTCGACGTACGGAAGGAGGCCAAGGCGATCAAGGTGAGCGGTTCCGCGGAGATCACCGACGTGGCCAGGGCCTTCGGGTACGTGCAGCACACCGCCGTGACGGCGGCCGTCGGCCAGGCCGCGCTGCGGCACGGCGTCGGCCAGGTCTTCCTCAACCTCGCCCGGCGCAAGCAGGGCCTGCTGCACCGCCAGCTCGCGCTGCTCGACGCCATGCAGCGGCGCACCCACGACCCCGACCGGCTCGAAGAGCTGTTCCGCCTCGACCACCTCACCACGCGCATGCGGCGGCACGCCGAGAGCCTCATCGTGCTGTCCGGCGCCGCCCCTGGACGGGCCTGGCGCAAGCCGGTGCCCGTGATCGACATCGTCCGGGCCGCCGTCGCCGAGATCGAGGACTACACCAGGGTCTCCGTCGAGACCATGCCGCCCGGCGCCATCGAGGGCACCGCCGCCGCCGACGTCACCCACCTGCTGTCCGAGCTGGTCGAGAACGCCACCATCTACTCGCCGCCCGACACCGTCGTCCAGGTGCGCGGCGACATGGTGAGCAACGGCTACGCCATCGAGGTGGAGGACAAGGGGCTCGGGCTGCCGGCCACCGAGTACGCGCGGTTCAACGCGCTGCTCGCCGCGCCCCCCGAGTTCGACCTCGCCGACAGCGACCGGCTCGGCCTGTTCGTGGTCGCCACGCTGGCCCAGCGGCACGGCATCAAGGTGCTGCTGCGCCGCTCGCCCTTCGGCGGCACCACGGCCATCGTGCTGGTGCCGCGCTCCCTGGTGACCGAGCAGTCCGCGCTGGAGGCGGCCGGCGGTGACGGCAAGGCCGCGCTGCCCAGCCGTACGAGGAAGAAGGCGCTCGCGGTCGTGAGCTCCGGCACCCACGCGGGGCTGCCGAGGCGGGTGCGGCAGGCCAATCTGGCGCCCCGGCTCAAGGAGAGCGAGCCGGAGCCGGCCGCCGGGCAGCCGGCCTCAGAGCAGCCGGCCTCAGAGCAGCCGGCCGAACGCTCTCCCGACGAGGTACGCGACCTGTTCTCCGCCTTCCAGCGGGGCACCCAACGCGCCAGAGAAGAAGCCTCCCAGGAGGGGCCTGTGAGTAAGGGGGATGCATGAGTGCGCCGAGCACGAACACCGGTGAGCTGAACTGGCTGCTGGACGACCTCGCCACGAGGGTCGCCGCCGTACGCCAGGCGGTCATCCTGTCGACCGACGGTCTCGCCGTGGGGCATTCCAAGGGACTGACCCGCGAGGACGCCGAGCACCTGTCGGCCGTGGCGGCCGGTTTCCAGAGCCTGGCCCGCGGCACCGGGCGCCACTTCGGCGGCGGTGACGTGCGCCAGACCATCGTGGAGATGGAGTCGGCGTTCCTGTTCGTGACGGCCGCCGGCCAGGGCACCTGCCTGGCCGTCATCGCCGACGCGAACGTGGACGTCGGCCAGATCGCCTACGAGATGGCGATGCTGGTCAAGCGGGTGGGCCAGCACATCACCACCAACCCGCGCGCTGGAGCGTCATGAGCGATAGCCCGCAGTGGTTCGATGAGGAGGCGGGACCCGTCGTCCGGCCTTATGCTCTCATTCGCGGTCGCACGCGCTCGTCAGGAGACGCGTTCGACCTCGTGGCCACCGTGCGCGCCATCGGTGATCCCCCTGGCGACCTCGGCCCCGAACAGCAACTCATCCTGCGGGCAGCCCGTGAGCCGATCTCGCTGGCCGACCTGGCCGTCGAGCTCGACCTGCCCGTCGGTGTCGTCCGAGTCCTGCTCGGTGACATGCGTGACCACGGCCTCATCTCGGTGACGTCGCCCTCCGCCGGAGGGGCGCGCTCGAATGAGCGCATTCTCAAGGAAGTGATCAATGGACTCCGTGCTCTCTGAGGACCCCGTCGCGCTCAAGATCCTGATCGCAGGGGGGTTCGGCGTCGGCAAGACCACACTGGTCGGGTCGATCAGCGAGATCAAGCCGCTGCGCACGGAGGAGGTGCTCTCCGACCGCGGGATCGGCGTCGACGACCTCGACGGCGTCGAGGCCAAGACCACCACGACCGTGGCGATGGACTTCGGCCGCATCACGATCCGCGAAGGGCTGGTCGTCTACCTGTTCGGGACGCCCGGCCAGGAGCGCTTCTGGTTCATGTGGGACGAGCTGTCCTACGGCGCGCTGGGCGCGGTCGTGATCGCCGACACCCGGCGGCTGACCGACTGCTTCCCCTCCGTCGACTACTTCGAGCAGCGCGGCACGCCGTTCGTGGTGGCCGTCAACTGCTTCGACGGCGCCGAGCAGCACAGCGTGGACGACGTGCGCATCGCGCTCGACCTCGACGACGACGTCCCGGTCATGCTCTGCGACGTGCGGCGCAGGACCTCGGCCAAGGAGGTCATGATCACGCTGGTCGAGCACTCGCTGAGGACGCTCACCTCGGCCAACTGAGCACGGCACCGCCTCACGGGCCGGTCACAGCGCCCGCAGGCCGTTGATCACCTCGCGGAGCAGGCTCTCCGACGGGGCGGCGGCCCTGTCGCGCGGCGGCCGCACGGTCACCAGGCCGTGTTCGAGCAGGTCCCCCAGCAGCACCCGGACGACACCGACGGGCAGGCCCAGGTCCGAGGCGACCTCGACGACGGGCCTGCTCCGGCCCGCCACGCAGGCCAGCAGGCGCCGGTGCTGGGCACTCAGCTCGGCCTTGGACGGGGCGGGCTGCCCCGTCGAGACGACGGTCGCCAGCAGGTCGACCTCGGAGGAGGCGGACTTGGTGCGCCCGCGCGCGACCGCGTAGGGCCGCACGACCGGCCCGGCCTCCTCGTCAACCCACTCGTGCTCGCGGCTCACGATTGAGATCCCCCATCCTGGTCGCTTTCCTGCCGTCCGCGCTGCCAGCCGGACTGGAGCGAGGAGAGCAGCGCCCTGGTCTCCTCCGGCGAACGCTCCTCGATCGGTGCCGCGAGGGGCGGCTCCTGGTTGAGCCGCTGCGGCAGCCCCGTCTGCCGCTCCCGCTGCGGCAGGCTCGTCGTCCTGTCGCGTTGCGGCAACCCGGTGGTCCGCTCACGTTGCGGCAGACCGGTCGTCCTGTTGCGCTGGGGCAGCCCCGTGGGCCGCTCGCGCCGGGGCGGCTGCTGCCGCGGCGGCGCGTCGTCCTGCGGCGGCGCCTGCTGCGGCAGCGCCGCGGGGGAGGAGGCGGCACCGCCCGCGTTGCGCCTGCTGGTACGCACGCGCCGCGGCAGCTCGCCCGGCCCCGTGGGCTCCTGCTGGTCCGAGCGGACCACCGACACCGTCGCCGGCTCGAACCCCAGCGGTTGCACCGGCGACGCCATCGGCTCGACCAGCGTGGCGGGCACGAGCACGATGGCCGTGGTGCCCCCGTACGGCGACGGCTTGAGCGTCACCTTGATGCCGTGCCTGGCCGCGAGCATGCCGACCACCGCGAACCCCAGCCGCTCGGTCTGCGCGGCGTCGAACTCGGGCGGGCTGGCCAGCCGCTCGTTGACGGCCTTGCGGGTGGCCTCGTCCATGCCGAGGCCGCGGTCCTCGATCTCGACCGCGAAGCCCCTGCCGACCATCTCACCGTGCACGGAGACCTCGTTGCTGGGCGAGGAGAACGTGGTGGCGTTCTCGATCAGCTCGGCGAACAGGTGCATGAGGTCGGCCACCGCCGAGCCGGACACGCCGGCCTCGGGCATCGGGTAGACCCGGACCCGGGTGTACTCCTCGACCTGGGCGGCGGCGCCGCTGAGCACGTCCTCCATCGGGATGACGCCGCGCCACCTGCGTCCCGCCGCGCCGCCCGACAGCAGCACCAGGCCCTCCGCGTGGCGGCGCATGCGGGTGGTCAGGTGGTCGAGCTTGAACAGGCGCTCCAGCGCCTCGGGCTCCTCCGTCTGGCGCTGCATCTCATCCAGCAGCCTGAGCTGGCGCTGCAGCAGCGACTGGCTGCGCCTGGCCAGGTTCCGCAGCGCCTCGGAGACGCCCTCGCGCAGCTTGGCCTGCTCCACGGCGGCGTCCACGGCCGTGGACTGCACGCTGTCGAAGGCCGCGGCCAGGTCGCGTACCTCGCTGGTCGCCTTCTGGCCGACCGTGATGGGCGGGGCCTCCGCCGCGATGTCCACCGGCTCGCCCTTGCGCAGCTTGGCGACGACGTCGGGCAGCCTGATCTCGGCCAGGTCCAGCGCCGTACGGCGGAGCGCGCCCAGCTCGCGGGTGAGCCGGCGGCCGATCTTGATGGAGATGACGATCGAGACGATGACCGCGATCAGGCCGAGCGCGCCGGCGACGCCGGCCCGCACCGCGATGGCCACGCCCGCGGGCTCCATCCTGCCCAGCAGCTTGTCACCGGTACGCCAGATCGCCTCGCGGTACTCCTTCTGCACCTGGTCGGCGATGCCCTTCCAGAGGTCCAGGTCCAGCGGCTCGCCGCTGATGTAGGCCTCAAGGAGGTTCTCCATCGTGACGTAGCGGGGCGAGTAGTACAGCTTCTCGAACGGGGCGCGCAGCTCGGTGTCGAGGTTGGCCAGGGCCTTCGGGAACAGGTGCTTGCGGGTGCCGTCGATGCCGGACAGCAGGTGCAGGTCGTGCATGTTCGCCCGGCCGTTCGCGGCGATGACCAGGGCGTGCTCGCGGGCCAGCAGCTCGCGCACCTCGTCGGCGTTGATCAGGCCCTGCGCCTGCAGCGCCAGCTCCAGGTCCGTGCTCATCGTCAGGCGCGAGTACAGGAGGTGGATCTCGTCGGAGATCTTCGCGTACTCCTCGACGAGGCCGCCGGGGGTGAGCCGGCGGTCGTCCACCTTGCGCCGGATGTCCGGCAGCCGGTCGATCGCCTCGAAGACCGTCTGGAGCTGGGCCCGCATGTCCTCGGTGAGCGCCGACTGGGCGTCCTCTCCCATGGCCCGCTGGCGCAGCGTCTTGTTGTTGTTGTCCACCTTGGCCCGGGCCTTGGCCAGCGCGTCCGGGTCGCTCGCGGTGCCGGCCAGGCGCTCGGCGGAGGCCAGGCGCTCGATCTGGAGGTTGCCGACCAGGCCGTCGGCGTTGTTGATCACGTCCGTCCAGATGGTCTCGACCTTGAGCAGGTTGAGAGCCTCTCCCGACGTGGTGCTCGCGGCGAAGCCCCAGAGCGCGATCAGGGAGATCAAGGGGATGACGAGCAGCGTCGAGATCTTGAATCTGATGGATCTGCCCGATGCCATGACACCTGCTCCCGGATAGAAGATCGCGGGAGAGAATAGCACCGAAACAGATGCTTTTAAGATCGACTAGCGATAAATCTGTGATATGTCGGGAAATTTGCTGCCATGGCGGCCCGGATGGCACTCCTCTGCCAGGCGAGCCGTACCAGCCACCCCGCCAGGACCGCCAGCAACGCCACCTCGGCGCCCAGCAGCAACCGCTCGACGAGACCGATCATCACCCGCTCGCCCGGCAGAGCCACGTACGTGATCGCCAGAAGCCCGAAACCCCCCGCCAGGGACACCCACTCCACCGCCCGCGCCACGGGCTTCCAGGAGGCGTCTGAGGCCAGCCTGGGCACCATCAGCGCGCCGGCGGCAGGAAGGCTCACGAAAGCCGCGACCGAGACGTACCGGTGGATCTGGGCCGCCACGTCGAGGTCCTGGCCGAGCGGCGTGGTCGGGACCAGCGCGGCCACCACGAGAGCGCCCGACCACACCATCAGCAACCACTGCGGCGCCCCCTTGACGGGCGCCCCCACCGACCGCAGGCCCGCCAGCAGCGCCAGGGATCCCAGCCCGAGCACCGCCATCGCGACCTCCGTGACGCCCCCGCGGTCGGACACGGCGTACTCGCTGATGGTGACGTTCATGGGGTCGAAGGACGGGTCGGGGCCGAACTGGCCCACCACCACGGCGACCACCGAGAACAGGATCGAGGCGCAGGCGATCCAGGGGTAGATCCCGGGGTGGAGCCTCTTCACTGCGGTCATGCCCCCACTCTCCCTGCCTGCCCCCTTACGTCACATCCGGCGCCTCCCCCGACCCGACCCTGAGCCGTCCCTGAGTCAGCACCCGCCGGCCGGTCGTGACGCGCCGGCCGGTCATAGCGCGTCGGCCTCCTGGACGGCGATCCGGTGGCTGGCCACCAGGAAGGCGTGCACGGCGGCCAACTGCTCCTCCGAGAGCTCCGCCATCAGGGCGCGGCTGCGGGCGTCCAGCCCCGCGTAGAGCTCCGCGATCCTGGCCAGCGCCTCGGGCACGGCCTCGACCACGACGCTGCGCCGGTCCTCCGGGTTCGGGCGGCGCCGGACGAACCCCGCCTTCTGCAGCCGGTCGATCATCTGGGTGATGGCCCCGGTCGTCCGGCCGAGGCGGGCGCTCAGCACCCCCGCGGTGCTGGGGCCCAGCCGGTTGAGCGTGTGCAGGCACAGCAGGTCCGTGGGGCCGACCCCGGACCGCTGCGCGATCACGTCGTTCAGCCGCCCCAGGGCGCCGGCCAGGTCGGTCATGGCCAGCACGATGCCGTCGGCCAGCTCCTCACGCGATTTGGCGGTCACGCACACTCCCGATTATCTTCGTGGCTAAGATATTTAGTGGCTAAGATACTTCTCCGCTAAGACAACCTTCCCACGTCCCGCCAGGAGAGCCCTCATGCCCACCACCGCTTCGAGTGGCGGCCGCACCCGCACGACCGCCCTGGTCGTCATCCTGCTCGCGAGCTTCATGGACCTGCTCGACGTCACCATCGTCAACATCACCGTCCCCTCCATCAGGGCCGAGCTCGGCGCGTCACCCGCGCAGCTCCAATGGCTGCTCGCCGGATACACGCTCGCCTTCGCCCTCGGCATCATCACCGGCGCCCGGCTCGGCGACCTCTACGGCTACCGCCGCCTCTTCCTCATCGGGATCGCCGGCTTCACCGCCGCCTCCGCCCTCTGCGGCGCCGCCCCCACCGCCGACCTGCTCGTCGCCGCCCGCGTCGTCCAGGGCATCTGCGCCGCCGTGATGGTGCCCCAGGTGCTCTCGCAGATCCAGCTCATGTACCCGCCGCACGAGCGCGGCGGCGCGATGGCCGCCTTCTCCTCCCTGTCCGGCCTGGCCGCCGCCGTCGGGCCCATCCTCGGCGCCACCCTCCTGGAGGGCGACTGGTACGGGCTGGGCTGGCGGGCCGTGTTCTGGATCAACGTCCCCGTCGGCGTCGTGGCCCTGGCCGTGGCCGCCCGCGTCCTGCCACGGGGCCGCGGCACCACCCGGCCCCGCCTCGACGTGACCGGCATGGCCATCTGCGGCGCCGGCCTGCTGCTGATCCTCTACCCGCTGATCGCCGGCAGCGAGCACCTGCCCTGGCCCACCTGGACGTACCTCAGCCTGGCCGCCGGCGCCGCCGTCCTCGCCCTCTTCCTCCGCCACCAGCGACACCTGGCCCTGCGTGGCGGCACCCCGCTCGTGGAAGTGTCCCTGTTCCGGATGCGGTCGGTCGGCGGCGGCCTGCTCGTCCAGTTCCTCTTCTTCGTCCCCGTGATGGGCTTCTTCTTCACCTTCACCCAGCTCCTCCAGACCGGCCTCGGCATGGCCCCGCTGGAGGCCGGCCTGACCATGCTCCCCTGGCCGATCGCCACCACCGCCGGCGCCACCCTCGGCGCCGCCGTCCTGCTCCCCCGCCTGGGCCGGGCGACCGTCCAACTCGGCCTCCTCACCCTGGCCACCGGCCTCACCCTCCTGGCCCTCGCCGCCACCTCCGGAGGGCTCGCCTTCCTCCCCGGCATGATCGTCGGCGGCGCCGGCATGGGCCTGACCGTCGCCCCCCTCGCCCAGCTCACCCTGGAACGCGTACCGTCCGCCCACGCCGGCTCAGGCTCCGGCCTCTTCAACACCATCGCCCAGGTGGGCGCCTCGGCCGGCGTGGCCACCATCGGCGCCATCTTCTTCCCGGTGCTGGCGACCCACCCCGGCCCGGCCGCGTCTGCTTACGGCACCGCCTTCAGCACCACGATCTGGGCCAGCCTCGCCCTCCTGGCCCTCACCCTGGCCGTCACCTTCCTCCTCCCCCGCCGCGCCTGAGCGCCCCCGTCACCAGCCTGCCGCTGCCCCGCTCCGGGCCGGGCGCCACACTCGTTGCGCCGAGCCCCGCCGCACCCCACCCCCGCCGACCCGGCGCCGTGCAGCACCTGGCGGTGGCGGGCGGCGCGACGCCTCGGTACGCGTCGGAAACCTCGCACCCCCGAAAAGCCTCAGAAGGAGCGCACCCCCGGAAACGCCGCACCCCCGAAAGCCGAGGGCCGTCGGGGGTGCAGGAAGGGGGTGTCAGTCCAGGATGTGGCCGGTGGCGCGGGCGTAGCGGGTGCGGATGGAGGGGACCGGGTCGCCCTCGTACACGGCCGTGTCCCCAGACTGCCAGTCCGGGGTCGTGACCAGGGTGGCGGCCTGGAAGGCGGCGCCGTCGGCGACGTATTCGGCGGGTGGCGGCACCGTGATCGGTACGCCGAAGATCGTGGGGGCGATCCGGCGTACGGCTTCGGAGCGGGCGGCGCCGCCGATCAGCAGGACCCGCTCGGGCTGCATCGCGAGCGCGTCCAGGGCGTCGGCGAGGCCGCAGAGCATGCCTTCGACGGCGGCCCGGGCGAGGTGGGCGGGGGTGGCGGTGGCGAGGGTGAGGCCGTGGACGGAGCCGGTGGCGGTGGGCCGGTTGGGGGTGCGTTCGCCTTCGAGGTAGGGGACGAGGGTGAGGCCGTCGGCTCCGGGCGGTGCCTGGAGGGCGAGGGTGCTGAGCTCGTCGAGGGTGACGCCGGCGATGCGGGCGGCGGCGTCGAGGACGCGGGCGGCGTTCAGGGTGCAGACGAGCGGCAGGAACCGCCCGGTGGCGTCGGCGAAGCCGGCGACCAGGCCCTTGGGGTCGGCGCTGGGCGTCTCGGCGACGGCGAACACGGTGCCGGACGTGCCGAGCGACACGACGACGTCGCCCGGCCGGGCGCCCACGCCGAGGGCGGCGGCCATGTTGTCGCCGGTGCCGGGCGCGATCAGGATGGGGCCCGCGCCGCCGGCGACGGCCGCGCCCGCCTCGTCGGCCGGGCCGAGCACCTTGGGCAGCAGCGGGACGGCACCGAAGGCGGTTTTGAGCAGGTCCGTACGGTAGGCGCCGGTCGCGGGCGACCAGTAGCCCGTGCCGGAGGCGTCACCGCGGTCGGTGACCAGGTGGGAGAGCGGGGGCAGCGGCGCGTCCGCCCAGGCCGCGGCGGAGAACGGCACCCCGGAGGCCAGCGCGCCCGACAGCCGCCAGGTGAGCCAGTCGTGCGGCAGGCACACGGCGGCGGTGCGGCGGGCGTTGTCCGGCTCGTGCTCGGCGAGCCAGCGCAGCTTGGTGACCGTGAACGAGGCCACGGGCACCGATCCGACGCCGTCGGCCCATGCCTGGGGCCCGCCCAGCTCGGTGATCAGGTCGAGGGCGGCCTGTGCGGAGCGGGTGTCGTTCCACAGCAGGGCGTCGCGTACGACGTGCCCGTTCTCGTCGAGGCAGACCATGCCGTGCTGCTGCCCGCCCACACTGATGGCGGCCACCCCGTCGAGCCCACCGGCCTCCTCCAGGGCCCGCAGCAACGCGGTCCACCAGTGGGAGGGGTGCACCTCGGTGCCTGCCGGGTGAGTGGCGCGGCCCTGCCGTACCAGCTCTCCTGTTTCCGCGTCTCGAATGACGACCTTGCAACTCTGCGTGGAGGAATCGACCCCAGCGACCAGCGTCACCCACGAACTCCTAACAAGTGCTCCAGCGCAAGCTGGTTGAGATGGGAGAAATGGTATCCGCGCCGCGCCGCTGCGTCGGGATCGAAGTCGTCGGAGGCGAGATCGGCCAGCGTCTCACCCCGGTTGAGGGTGGGCAGGCCGAGCTCGTCGACGCGGGAGGCGCGCATCGCCTCGCGTACTTCTGGGTCGGCCCGGAAGTTTCGGGCCTTCTCCTTGAGGATGAGGTACGTCCGCATGTTGGCGGCGGCCGAAACCCAGACGTCCTCGGGGTCCTCCGTGCGCAAGGGCTTGTAGTCGAAGTGCCGCGGCCCGTCGTAGCCGCCGTGTTCGAGCAGGTCGACGAGGAAGAACGCGCTCATCACGTCGCCGTGGCCGAAGACGAGGTCCTGGTCGAAGCGGGGGCCGTGCTGGCCGTTGAGGTCGATGTGGAAGAGCTTGCCCTGCCACAGGGCCTGGGCGATGCCGTGCACGAAGTTGAGGCCGGCCATCTGCTCGTGGCCGACCTCGGGGTTGAGCCCGACCATCTCGGGGTGCTCCAGCTGGCCGATGAAGGCGAGGGCGTGGCCGATGGTGGGCAGGAGGATGTCGCCGCGGGGCTCGTTCGGCTTGGGCTCGATGGCGAAGCGGATGTCGTAGCCGCGCTCGCGGACGTAGCCGCAGAGCAGGTCGATGGCCTCCTTGTAGCGGCCGAGCGCGGCGCGTACGTCTTTGGCGGCGTCGGACTCGGCCCCCTCGCGGCCGCCCCAGCACACGTAGGTGGAGGCGCCCAGCGAGGCGGCCAGGTCGAGGTTGCGCATGACCTTGCGTAAGGCGTATCGGCGCACGTCGCGGTCGTTGCTGGTGAAGGCGCCGTCGCGGAAGACGGGGTGGGTGAACAGGTTCGTGGTGGCCATGGGCACTTTCAGCCCGGTCTCGGCGAGCGCTTTCCTGAAGGACGCGATCGCCCGCTCGCGATCGGGTTCGACGGCGAGCAGGTCGTCGTCGTGGAAGGTGACGCCGTAGGCCCCCAGCTCGGCAAGCCGGTGCACGCTCTCGACCGGGTCGAGGGGCGCCCGTGCGGCGTCCCCGAACGGATCGCGTGCCTGCCAGCCGACCGTCCACAGACCGAACGTGAATCGATCGTCAGGGGTTGGCTCGTACATGGTTCGATGCTCCCCTGGCGATCAGTTGTTCACAAGCGGTTGTTCACAGGCCCGACGGGTCACGCCCCACGCTGATCTCCTCAGCGATCTTCCTGATGTCCGTCACCTCGATGCCCGGAGCCTTGGGCAGGTGACGCAGCAAGGCCTCCATCACCACCGGGACGGGCTGGCCGGCGAACCTGCCCGCGACCCCGTGAACCGCCCTGAACAGTGCATCGTCAGTGTCGTGCATCGGCCTCTCCTCGGTCGGGTACCGGGAGAACGCTACGGCCTCCGGGCGACAGTTCGCTCGTTACCCCGGCCCGCGTGTCCGGGCGTCCCGACCTGTGAGACGCCGCCTTTCCGCAGGCCGGTACGGGCGGGCCGATCGCCTCATGACGTACCGTGGACGTAACGGCCCTTTCACGGAGCAATCGTCATGCCAAGCGATCCTGATCACGTGCTCGACGCCATCGACGGCGTCGTCGACGAGTGGGAGACGCTGAGCGCCGACGCCATGCGCTGGGCGCCTCCCGAGAGCAAGAGCCCCGACCTCATGACCGAGGTGAGCGAGATCTTCGGCCCGCTCGTCACCGCGTTCTCGCAGGCGCTGCGGCCGGTCAGCGACGCCTTCGAGCGCGCGCTGCGCATGCTGGACGACGAGCTGGATGGAGAGGACGACAGGAACGACTACAACGACGACGGGCCGCGACCTGCCTGACGCGCGGCGACTAGTCGGCGGCGCGCCTGCGGCGGGCCCTGCGCGGGTACGCCTTGGCGGCCTCGGCCAGGCGGACGGCGTGCTCGGCCTGCCGCCGCCAGTGCCCGTACGCGTCGCCGCGCTGCGCGAGCCGGTCGAGCTCGCTCATCGTCTCCAGCGGGATGAACGCCGGCTCGGCGTCGCGCCACGGCGTGCCGGGCAGCGGCATGAACGTGTGCGTGTGGATGCGCGCGCCCAGGTCGGCCAGGTCGCTCGCGAGCCGCAGCGACTGCGCCTGGTCGGACTCGGACTCGCCGGGCATGCCGAAGATGAAGTCGACGTTGGGCCGGAAGCCGTGCTCGACGGCGATCCTGACGGCGTCGCGGACGGGAGAGGTGTCGTGCCCGCGCCCGGAGGCGGCCAGCACCCGGTCGGAGCCCGACTGGGCGCCGATGATCAGGTTGTCGTTGGCGACGTACCGCTTGAGCAGCCGCATGGCCTCGGGCGTGACGTGCTCGGGCCGCACCTCGGAGGGGAAGCTGCCGAAGAAGACCCGCCCGTGCGGCGGCAGCTCCTCCTTGACGCCGGACAGCAGTTCCTCCACCGCCCCGAGATCGGGGTCGGGGCCGGGGGAGCCGTACGAAAGTGAGGTCGGCGTGATGAAGCGCACGTCGCGCAGGCCGCGCTCGACCATGCCGCGCACGTGCTCGCGCACGCTGGCCACGGACCGGTGGCGGAACTGGCCGCCGAACATGAACGGCGTCTGGCAGAAGCGGCACGTGTAGCGGCAGCCGCGGGTGATCTCGATCGGCCCGCTCCTGCCGACGAACGAGGGGAACGCGTCGAGCGGGAGCTGGGGCGCCGGCCTGGTGCGCAGCGCGACGCCGTCGGCGTCCTTGATCGCCAGGCCGGGGACGGTGGTGAGCGGCGCGTCCTCCTGGAGCGCCCGCACGAGGGAGATGATCGTCGACTCGCCCTCGCCGATGCCGGCCAGGTCCCAGCCCGCGTCGATGACCTGCTGGGGCTCGGCCGTGGCGTGCACGCCGCCGGCGATGTGCAGCCCGCGGCCGCCGCTGAGCGCCCGGACCTCGGCCAGCTCGGCGGCCATGGCGTCGGCGTCGGGCGAGTAGAACGACCAGAGCACGAGCACCCGGTCGGCCTGGCTCGCCTGGATGTGCGCGGCGGTCTCCTCGGGGGTGGTGCCGAGCCGCAGCCCGTGCTCGACCTTCGCGGTGTCCAGGGCGGCGAGCAGCGCGTGCACGCCGTACGTCACCGCCTTGCGGTATCGGACCACCACATCCACTGCCAGCGCCACGTCCGGCAGCGTAGCCCAGGCCACCGGCCGCCGCATCGCGCCCAGGGGCAGCGTCGCTCAGGCCACCGGCTGCCGCATCGCGCCGAGCGCCCCGCTGTAGCGGGCGAGCTCGCCGAACATGGCGTCGGCGCCGGCCTCCATGACGTCGTTGGGGTGCAGCGTGCCGTCCTCGCCGATGAACTGCGGCACGAACGGGATGATCACGCCCTCCATCACCGGGACCATCTTGAGCGTGCTGACGACGTGGCGCAGCCCGGTGACGGCGCGGGTGCCGCCGGAGACGCCGCCGTAGCTGACGAAGCCGGCCGGCTTGTGCTGCCACTCGTGGTGCAGGTAGTCGAGGGCGTTCTTGAGCACGCCGGGGAAGCTGTGGTTGTACTCGGGGGTCACGAACACGTACGCGTCGGCCCGATCCACGGTGGCGCTCCACTCCTTGGTGTGGGCGTTCACGTACTGCTTGAGCCTGGGGTGGTGCGGCTCGTCCAGGAACGGCAGCTTCACCTCCGCGAGGTCGACCAGCTCCACCTCGAAGAGCCCGGAGGCCACGGCCTTGGCGTGCACCCAGTCGCCGACGGCGCGGCCGGCGCGGCCGGGGCGGGTGCTCGCGACGATGATCTGCAGGACGGGCTTGTCCATGATCGCTCCTCAATGCGGGATGTCAGGGGTGACTGCTTGCTCAACATTATTGAGTAGCTACAGATTCCTTAGCAAACGGTAGACTGTGAGGCATGAGCCTCGACCAGGTCTGCGCCCGCTTCCACATCGCCTTAGAGCTGATCGGCGCCCGGTGGACCGGCGCCGTGATCCACATGATCTTCAAGGGCGCCCACCGCTACGCCGACATCAAGGCGGCCATCCCCGGCATCAACGACACGATGCTGGCCAGGCGCCTGCGCGAGCTGGAGTCCGCCGGCCTGGTCGAGCGGCGCGTGCTGGCCACCTCGCCGGTACGCGTCGAGTACCACCTGACCGCGATGGGCCAGGAGCTCCGCCCCACCCTCGACGAGCTGGTGAAGTGGTCCCACAAGTGGATCCCGCTGCCGGACGAGGAGCCCGACAGCACTGTTACTTTGGTGTCGTGATCGCACTGGGCACGCTGATGCGGCACGTGCACGAGCTGATGGACGGCGCGATCGCCGACGTCTACGCCGAGCACGGCCTGCCCGACTACCGCCCCCGCTACTCGCCCGTCGTCCGCACGCTGGTGGCGCGGGGCCCCCTGCCCATCAGGGACCTGGCCGCCGCGATCGGCGTGACCCACTCCGCCGCCAGCCAGACGGTGGTCCAGATGCGCCGCGGCGGCTTCGTCACGCTGGAGAAGGGCGCCGACGCCCGCCACCGCATCGTGCACCTCACCGAACGCGCCCGCGCCGCGCTCCCCCTCATCGAGGCCGAGTGGGCGGCGACGGAGCGGGCCGTTCGCGAGCTCGACGCCGAGCTGCCCGTGCCGCTGGAGCAGCTCATGACGGCCACGCTCAAGGCGCTGGAGCGCCGCGATTTCCGCGCGCGCATCGGGCCCGTCACCCCCTAGACTCGCCGGTATGACCTGGCGACATTGATGCACGACCCAGGACCTGCGCGGGGCGCGCGGGCCTCCGAGACGGCAAGCACTCGGAGCCCCCTCTCGTCCCCTGGAAGGTCCCATGCTTGTCGTTTCGCTGTACGTCTACGCGTTCCTCAGCGAGTTCATCCTGATCTACCCGGTGTACGCGTTGCTGTTCACCGACACCGGGGTCTCCGTCGCCGAGGTCTCGTCCCTGTTCGTCATCTGGGCGGTGACGGGCATGGTGCTGGAGATCCCCTCCGGCGCCTGGGCCGACACCGTCTCGCGGCGCCTGCTGCTGTTCCTCGGGCCGCTGCTGAGCGGGCTCGGCTTCGCCTTGTGGGTGATGTTCCCCTCCTACTGGGTGTTCGTGGCCGGGTTCGTGCTGTGGGGGGCCGAGGGGGCGCTGGTCTCCGGCGCGTACGAGGCGCTCGCGTACGAGGAGATGGAGCGGCGCGGCCGGGCGGGCGGGTACGCGGCCGTCATGGGCCGCGCGACCGCCCTCGGGCTGGCCGGCAGCGCGGCGGCCATCGGACTGGCCGCGCCCGTGTTCGCGGCCGGCGGGTATCCGGCCGTGGGGGCGGCCAGCGTGCTGGCCTGCGTCCTGTGCGCGGCCACCGCCCTGACCCTGCCCGAGCACCGCACGCCCGCCGCCGCCGGCGGCCAGGGCTACCTGGCGACCCTGCGTGAGGGCGTCGGCCTGGCCAGGGCCGATCGCAAGGTGCTGCGCGCGGTGCTGCTGGTCGCGTTCGTGACCGCGATCTGGGGCGCGCTGGAGGAGTACGTCCCGTTCCTCGGCGAGGAGACCGGCGTGGCCAAGGCCGCGATCCCGCTGCTGATCCTCCTGGTCTGGGTGGGCGCCACGGCCGGCGGCCTGCTCGCGGGCCCCGCCGAGCGGCGCCTGCGCGGCCGCGCGTACGGCGCGCTGCTCGGGCTGGCGGCCCTGGCCATGGCGGCGGGCGCGCTCAGCGGGCACCCGGCCGGGTTCGTGGCGATCGCGGTGGCCGTCGGGGCGTTCCAGCTCGCCCAGGTGCTGGCCGACGCGCGGCTGCAGGAGCGCATCAGCGGCCCGGCGCGCGCCACCGTGACCTCCGTGGCCGGCCTCGGGACGAACGTGGTGACGCTCGGGGTCTACGCCGGGTACGGGACGGCGTCGTCCTCGCTGTCACACGGGACGACGTTCGCCCTGGTGGCGCTCACGTACCTGATCATCGCCCTGATCGCTCAGTAACGCGACGGGATGCGCTTGGGCAGCGGCGGCGGCTCGGGGACGGCCTCCTCCTCGGGCTCCGCCGGCGGCTCCGGGCGGGCGGCGCCCCGCCAGCGCGCCGGGAACACCGAGGCCGCCAGCAGCACGCAGGCCAGCGGCAGGGCCCAGGTCTCGGCCAGCCGCGCGTACGGCTCGGCGTACTCGGCGGGCAGCAGCCCCGCGACCGGCACCCCCGGCACGTACGCGAGAGCCGCCACGGCGGCCAGCGCCAGCCCCGGCACCAGCGACCCGAGCGGCGAGACCCGCGATCCGGCCAGGGCTCCGACGACGGCCATCGTGGCGCCGAGCGCGACGGCGGCGATCCAGGCGGCCAGGGCCCGGCCGCTGACGAAGTAGAGAAGGCCCGCCGCGATCAGCGGTGTGGCCAGCAGTCCTGCGCCGGCGCCGAGCAGATGACGAACACCATTACGCACAGAGAACACCTCCAGCCACGGCACCTTACCCATCCCTCACGCTCGGCGCCTTAAAGGCTGAAAATTTCATATTCGGGTCGATGGCCGTAAAGGGTCCATAACACCGAAATAGTGCTCGTTTGGTATCTAAGCAGGGACCGAAGCAACCGTTAGCTTGACAGCACCCCCACCCGAGGAGTGCACATGTCGAGTAAACGCTGTGCGCTGGTAGGCGGCGCCATCCTCGCCGTCTGCCTGGCCACCCCCCTCAGCCCCGCAGCAGCTGACACGGCGCCACAAGCCGCCGCTCCCCCCCCCGCCCCCCCCGCCATGATCGACGCGCTCGAGCGCGACCTCGGCCTCTCCGAAGCACAGGTCATCACCCGCCTGGCCAACGAGGAGCGCGCCGCCGCCGCCGAGGCGAGCCTCACCCCCGCACTGGGCGGCTCGTACGGCGGCGCCTGGCTGAACGACGACGCCTCCAAGCTCATGGTCGCCACCACCGACCCGGCGGCGGCCCCGACCATCGAGGCGAAGGGTGCGCAGCCCGTCGTCGTCCAGCGCTCGCTGGCCCAGCTCAACGGCATCGTCGCGCAGCTCGACCGGGCCCCCAGGCGCGCCACCGCCGGCGCCTCGCTCTGGTACGCCGACGTCAAGACCAACACCGTCTCCGTCCAGGCACCCACCGTCGAGGCCGCCGAGGCCCTCGTCGCCGCCGCCGGCGTCGACAGGAGCGCGGTCGTCGTGACGGCCACGGCCGAGCGGCCGACCACGTTCATCAACATCATCGGCGGCGCCGCCTACTACATCGGCTCCAGCCGCTGCAGCATCGGCTTCTCCGTCACCCGCGGCAGCACCCCCGGCTTCGTCACCGCCGGGCACTGCGGCCGGGCCGGCTCCAGGACCACCAACCCGACGGGCACCTTCCAGGGCTCGTCGTTCCCCGGCAACGACTACGCCTGGGTCGCCGCCCCCGGCAACACCGTCACCCCGTACGTACGCGGCTCCGGCGGCGCGAACGTCACCGTACGAGGCTCCACCCAGGCCTCCGTCGGCGCGTCCATCTGCCGCTCCGGCTCCACCACCGGCTGGCGCTGCGGCACCATCCAGCAGCACAACGCCACCGTCCGCTACGCCCAGGGCACCGTCACCGGCCTGACCCGCACCAGCGCGTGCGCCGAGCCCGGCGACTCCGGCGGCTCGTTCATCTCGGGCAGCCAGGCCCAGGGCACGACGTCCGGCGGCTCGGGCAACTGCAGCGTCGGCGGCACCACGTACCACCAGCCGGTGAACGAGGCGCTGGGCGCGTACGGGCTCACCCTCACCACGGGCTGACCCGTACCGGCTGAGCCCTTCCCCGTCGAGACCGCGCGGCGCGTCCTTTCCCCAGGGCGCGCCGCGCTATTTCGCTTCCATCACACGATCTTTCCCATCTTCCGATGACTTTTCCCCCGTGGCCTGGTCCGCACATGGAGAAGAAGAGGAAGAAGAGAAAGGAACTCGCGATGAAGCGACCCGTCCTCGGCAGCCTGCTGCTGTCCAGCACCGACCCCGACCGGCTGGCCTCCTGGTACACCTCCGCGCTCGACCCCGCCGAGCAGAGCGACGTCAACGGGTACCGGGTGCTCAAGTTCGGGGAGTTCTTCCTGTTCATCGACACGCGGACGGACATCTCCGCCAAGACCCAGGAGCCCGGCAGGGTCATCCTGAACTTCGACGTCGAGGACGCCCGCGCCGTCGCCGCCCGCATGGAGCAGGCGGGCACGCAGTGGCTGGCCGGGCTGGAGGACCGCGACGGCAGCCTGTTCGCCACCGCGATCGACCCGGACGGCAACTACGTCCAGATCATCCAGCTCAGCGACGAGCACCGGCAGGGGATGTGACCATGCCCGACACCCTGTTCGACACGAGCAAGGCGTTCAGCGGCTTCTCCGTCGGCGACGTCGAGGCCGCCAAGCGGTTCTACGGCGAGACGCTCGGCATCCGCGTCACCGAGGAGCGCGGCATGCTGACGCTGCACCTCGGCGGCGACGTCCTCGTCTACCCGAAGGGGCCCGCACACGTGCCGGCCACGTTCACCGTCCTCAACTTCCCCGTCGAGGACATCGACAAGGCCGTGGACGAGCTGACGGCGCGCGGAGTCCGGTTCGAGCGTTACGACGGGTTCGAGCAGGACGCGCGCGGCATCCTCCGGGGCGGCGACGGCCCTCCGGTCGCCTGGTTCACCGACCCCTCGGGCAACATCCTGTCGGTCCTGCAACTCGAACCCTGAGGCTCGGACAGGTACCGCTGCACGGCCGGCGAGGCCGCCGACGTGCTGGAACAGGGCGGACGTCCTGAAGGGCAGCGACCGCAGCGGCGGTGAAGTACGGGTACATCCTGACGAGCTCGTCGAAGCCGGCGGTGGTCAGCAGCGCCGCCGGCACCTCGAAGACGAGCACCGTGACCGCCGGCCCGCCCGCGACGAACGCGTAGAACCTGCACCAGACCCCATCACACACCCGGCACCGGCATGCACGACGACATTCACCGTGAAGCCGCCGCCCGACCCGGACAATCGCGCCGCCCGCTCACCGCCTCGTCACCCCCCTCAGCCACCACCACCCCGCCGCCGCGGTGACGGCCACTGGGGCGATCAACGGTGCCGCCGGCTCGTACAACCGAAGGCTCAGCGCCGCCAGCCCCCCCCCCCCCCCCCGCCCCCCCGCCCCCCCCCCCCGCCCCCCCCCCCCCGGGCCCCCCCCCCCCCCCCCCCACCCCCCGCCCCCCCCCCCCCCCCCC
>NZ_JAATEP010000100.1:0-22452 GCF_012034275.1 Nonomuraea composti
CTACGACACCGCGAGCGACCGCCACTCAACTCACTTCTGAAACACGCCCTAAGGGCAAGGTGAAAGCATTCGAGCCGGCGCAGAAGGCGGTCACTGCGGATGACTGCGAGGTCGGCTAAGCACAGACCCTCACGCGCGACCACGGTGGGCACGCACTCGACCTGCTGCGGTGGTGTGCGACCGGCCGAAGCCGGACGGGCGTGCTCGGCTTCGCGGGTAGCGCCCGGTCCGGCGTGTCCAGACAGGTGGCGCGGTGGCGGGCTCTGCCTGGTACGCTCGCGGCGCCGCGGCGTCCGCTGGACGGCTGACGCCGGAGGAGTGGATGTTGGCTGCGGGTGGGCGCTCCGTCGCCGTCAGGAGCCCGAGGGGACGCCGGTCTACTTCACGAGGGAAAGGGAGCGTTCGGCTGGGCGCAGGAGGTCACGCCGGAGGTGGCCCAGAAGGCGATCCACTATCAGGGCCCGCCTCCGGCCAGCCAATCGTGACCCGCCGGGCGGGTTGCGTGCAGCTCAAGCACAGGGTGGCTCTTCGGCCGCGAGTTCCGTCCTCAGCTTGATGACCCGCAGGCCGGCTTGCCGCCCACGGGTGGCCTGGCCTGTGTCGTAGGTGAGCAAGGTGAGCGCACGGGCGGCCAGCGGTTCGATCGCCTTCGCCCGGTCAATGATCTCGTCATCGTTGATCGGCAGCCGTGTGTGTCCCGGCGGGTCGAGGACGATCTCAACGGTCACATCTCTCTCGGCTGTCTGACCGTCGAGCCCCACGACACCGCGGTTGGAGAGCGTGCCACGCGTGGGGGTGATGAGCACCCGGTCTAGGACGGCGAGGGTGTGTCCTGCTCGCCATCGCGTGTGGCTCTTGCCGTGCTGCTTCAGCGCGTCGAGCTCGTCCACGATCACCATGGGGAAGAGCAGGTGAACCGCCTCATAGTCGCGCGCTCCGACGAGGGCACCGAAGTCGGTCTTGTCGAAGCGGTCGGTGTGCTGGATGTAGAAGCTGGAGTCGGCCACGACGAATAGGCCCAGGCTGCTCCAGTTCCGTACCTGGTCCTCGAACGCCTCGATTGCCTTGTTCAGGTCGTCTACTCGTTCGGCCAGCTCCATGCGTACGGTGTGAGCCACACCCACGATCTTCGGGCTTGCCGGCATCCCGAACGACGTGGACCCGATGATCTGTTGGAGGGCCCAGTGTCTCCGGGTCAGGATCAGCCGGTCGATGTCGCGAGGGGCCAGCTGGCCACGGAGATGTGCTGCCATCTCCGCTGACCAGTGCAAATACGAGACACAGAGGTCGTCGGCTTCCCCGCTGAAGTGGCGCAGGTTGGTGGTCTTCTCCAGGACGTAGGCCAGAGCTTGGCGCACGGTCCGACGATCTGAGCCCGGTAGGGGATTAATCAGCACCGCAACAGGATCGCAGGAGGCAGAGGATCGTGACCGGGGAAGTACTGACGTCGTTCGGCAGGACACGCCGCTCTTCTCGTCTACCGCCCCCGGCCGCATCCGTGTCGTCCTCGCTGCCGCCCTCACGATCAGGGCATTGGCGGCATCGCTCCCGAGACCATCGCGGCGCTGCCCGTCGGGCCATGCCCTGGTGACGACGAACAAGCTGGGGCCCGACGGCTACGCGCCCCGATCTACCGCTGATCGACCTGCCTCTCGCGCGTGCGGCCGAGGAACAGAACGGGCGCCCACACCCCGGAAAACTGCAGGCAGCCCGGCATCCAGCGCCATGTCCCCGCCATGGCTATCGCCCATCTCCGGTCGAGACGCTGAAGAACATCGAACTGTCAGGCCGTCCACCGGCGGCCCATTATGGTGTCGACCGTGTGGTGCAGCTGTTCGGCGGATTCGATCAGGGGCCAGAAGCCCGTCTGCTCACCGGCGGGTCGCCTCGCCTGCCAGAAGACCAGATTCCTGGAGAACGAGCCCGACGGTCTCGGTCAACGTGCTGCCCTCACCGATGATCGCCTCCATCGCGTCGGGCAGGATGTCCCGTCCGAGGTACCACTGCCGCATGTCATCCGGGCTGAACCGGGCCCGCTGAGGCCGCGTCTCGTGCCTGCGGATCGTCTCTTCCCAGGAGACATCCAAGTAGAAACCGCGACTTGTGCCTCGATGATCGCGAAACAGCGCCTGGAGCATCTCGCCGTAACGACTCCGGGCCAGGATCCCCTCAAGAATGACGTGGTAGCCGGCGGTGAGAGCATGACGACACATCATGTCAAGCAATCCGATGTTCACACCGCCCGGCCTGTCACGTTCGCGCAGAATCTCACGACGTACCACGTCCTGACCGATGAGTGCCATACCGCGCTGGCCGTACGTTTCCCGCACGGTCCGGGCCACAGTGGACTTGCCCGATCCTGAGTTGCCGCGAATGACGATCAAGACCGTATCAGGTGAGCCAGTGAGCACCATATGACGCTACAGGGTCACCGCCAGGCGCGGACGACAGACGCCAAGGAAGCGACCGCACGGGCCACGAGGATCACAGCCGCACGGGGACGTCCCCCAGATCGCCGTCGTCCCAGAGCACCGAGCCACCAGCCGATCGCCACTGCGGAACAGCCCGCCTCTCCCGGCGCGCCTGCGGCCGCGCTCGCTGCCCTATCAGGATGGGCTTCCCACACCACAACAGCAAGGAGCTCAGAACAGGCTGGCCTGCGCTGCCTCAGGTGCGACAGGCCGCTTGGCCGCCAGTCCGCCGAGCCGGTCAAGGTCCCGCAGTTCCTTCCAGATGCCAGCGCGCGCTCCCTCCAGCACCAGACGCTCGAACACCTGGACCGTGATCAGCACGTCCGGCAGCGCCCGATGCCGGCGCCCAGGCGGCACGAGACGCAAGTGCCGCACCAGCTCATCCAACCGATGGGAGGGCAACTCCGGATACACCACCCGGGCAAGCCGTACCGTGTCCAGCAACGGGACAGCGGCCAAGATGGGGCAGTGCTCCCGCTGGCCGGCGATCAGCCCCGCCTCGGTTGGAGCGTGATGGGCGACCAGCCGGTACGGCGGATCCGTCAGCCGGGCATCCAGGTCAGCCATGATGCGTCCGGGCGGCACCGCACCGGCAAGCATCGCCGCGGAGATGCCGGTCTGGGCAATGAACCGGCCCGTGACGGGCACATCGGCGGGCGCAGCCATCAGCGCGTCATAGCGCCACCGCTCAACGAGCCCGGCGGCGGTCAGGCGCACGGCGCAGACAGCCACCTCGACCGGAACCGGGGACCGGCCTTTCGGCGTCAATCCTTCGAAATCGATCACGAGGTAGGTAATCTTCTGGCGCGCGAAGTCCTCGTCGCCGTCCAAAGAAGGTGCAGAGTCGAGCATCAGCGGCCACCAGGCCCCGCCTGCGCGTGATCGGACCGCACGGCTCGCAGCCAGCGGCCGAACGCCCCCTGAAGATCGCCGCCTGCATCGTCGGGCTCGTCGACACCGGCGGTTGGCTGCGGCTCAGGCCCGTCGCCGGGTCTCCACAACGGACCTTTCGGTTCATGCGCCGTGTCGGTCAGGCCGTCCCACCGCGCCGATACCAGGCCGGCTGCGGCCAGGCCCGGATCATGCGTCGCATCGACCGGTCGCCACTGGCCCTCGAGGAGCACTTCAGCTGCGGTGTGATCATCTTCCTCGCGGGAGACCAGCGTCCACACCTCGGCCGGCTGATCGGGCAAGTGGTCCAGCCGCCGGACCCGCCCCGCCTGATAGCCAAGCGCGCGAAACCCGCTGATCAGGCAAGCCGATTTCGCCAGGCAGTCGCCACGGCCGAAGACCATCAGCGTCTCACGGTCAGGGGCGCCATCGGTGGCGTACGGCACATACCGTACGGAAAGGAACAGGGCGATCCGCTCAGCGCGCGCGTGCACGCCCATGACCGTACCCGCACGACCATTGTTTCGCCCGGGAACCCGCCACGCACGTCTGCCGCCTGAACCCGGATCTCCAGCTGGTTCATCTCCCTGGCTGATGTCCTCGGCCCATGGTGCCTCTGACAGCCTCGTGCCGATCCGGGTTCGTCGCCATCGGCGCGGCTGGTGACGGCATGCCCATCCGCGTTGACACAGTATGCCGTCGCTCATCGCACCCTCAGGTCCTGGTCCGCAGCTTCGCGGCGGTCGCTCCGGCTCGACCTGCGGTTTCGCGGGCGGCCGGTTGTCACCGCATGAGCAAGGGCTCCAGGAAGAACCACCCGCGGGCCTCGGGAGAGCGTCACACCTGCCGCCGCGTCAGCACACTGTGACTGGCCGGATAGGCGCCGGATCGCGGAATGGACGGCGCTCGCGGGCCCACCTGCCTGAAGATGAACACGCAGCGGTGATGCCGACGAGGGCGGGGCTAGGGATGAGCGAGGTGTGGCGGCTGGCGCGTGACGCTGTCCTGCCCTTCGGGGGTCCGTACGGGACGGTCGCCCATCTTCGCGTCTACGAACCGCCCCCAGTCCTGTCCCATCGTGCGCCGGTCGTGATCGCCGGACAGTTCGGTGACCACACTGGCCGGCCACTCAACGCCGCCACCGGTCAGGTGGCCGCGGCGATCCAGCGGGCACTCTTCTCCAGCGGCCGCCACTTCGACTACGTCGAGTACCAGCCGACCGATCGCCATGAACGTCCCTATCCGTGCTTCCGCAAGGCGTCCCTGCGGCGCAGGCGCCGCAGAAGAATCGAGCGCTGGCTGGATCGCCGAAGCTTCGGCCACGACACCGTACTGACGATCCTCGGCGAGACCGGCGCCATCTGCCACACCGCGCCTGGCCCCCCGGCTGAGGAGCAGCTCTGGGCCTTTGAGCTCCTCGGCTGGGACGACGACAGCTGCACGCTGCGGTGGCCCCCTGAGCAGCGCCGCCACATCGCCGCTGACTGGATGGGCACGTGCCAGGAGTATCTGGAGCGGCCGGCCCAGGTCCGGCTGCCCATCCTCCTGGGAGACACCCTGGTGTCCGTGTGGCCGCCTGCCGCCTACGTTCCGCTGCTGGTGTGCGGGCCCGAGGCGGCCCTGCAGGCCGCCCAGATCCGGGAAGCCGTCGCAGCTCGCACCCACCAGGAGATGGATCTCACGAACGCGTTCGCCGCGACGGATGAGCGCCAGATCGTGCTGCTGAACGGCCAGGACATCGCCGCAGACGAGGGCCTGCTGCAACGTGTCGTGTCCGTGTGGGACGACACGGCCCACCTGCCCGGGTGGAAGCGGCTCAGCCCGCTGGCAGGCGCATTGGCCCCTGCCCGGTTCCGGGTGATCCGCCGACGAGCCGGTGGATGAAGCCAGGACGAGCTGACGAGTCCCAGCCTTGGCCCCCGGGGCCGAAGCCGCCGCACCTGCGATGAGCCCATATCCCGACACGCGAGGAGGAGTCACCGATGCGATGGAGCCCGACTGGATGGGGCGCGGAGATCATCGACAATGACGCTCCGGGCGGCCTCACCGTGCTACCGGTCGAGCGCTGGAGCAGCAGAGGAGCCGCGATGGTCGCGCACACATCCGGCCGGCTCATCCCAGCCCGGCGCGTTCCCGGCTTCCAAAAGCTCGTCGAAACGCACCGCACTGTCGCGGTCATCCCCGCAGCTCCAGGCTGGAACATCCACGCCGAGCCGTCCGGCGACCAGCCGTCCTACATCACACCCGTCGCCGCCTGGGTCATGACCGGCGACGGCGACTTTTGGCCGGTGGCCGCTGTCGGCCACGACATCGGAGCAGGACCCGCCAACCCCGATCCGGATGGCGCGATCATGCTTCGCCCGCACTGGAGCACTCGCTGCCGCATCGTGGGGCCTGCCTACCCCGTCGTCCTGTAACCGCGTGCCAACGACCCGCTCCGTCGCCGCCCCCTCGGGGCCCTCTCGTCAGAGCTCCGGCGGTGTTGAGGACCACGTTCTGAACGCGAGGGTGGAGTCCGTCGAGGTCGCGGATGTCGCGTGCGCAGGTGGGACCCGAGCCGGTCGTGGACGTCCTGGACGTGATCGGCGGCTCGGAGGGACCGGACGTCCGTCGGCGTCGGTGGGCAGGCACAGGTGGCCGATCGAGATCACACATAAAGGCGTCATCGGGTAGCGAACATCGCCCGTGACTTACTGACCGGCCCCAACGCCGTCCAGAACGAGCAGACGCTCTACGAGCAGCGAGGACAGCAATGGAGAAGCGTCCCGGAGGAGCTGCGTGATGGCGGAACGAAACAGAGCCTCTACCGCACCGGAGTGATCGAGGCGGGTGGCGTTGGGCGCGGCGCCACCGCGGTATGGCGAGCCGAACGCTTCGTCGAAACCCAGGACTTCGCGGACTGGCTGATCAACGCATCGGTAGATCATCCGGCTGAGCGGACAATCCGGCCTCCGGGCTGGACCACGCGACTGCCCGCACACTGGCACGGCCGCCAGGCTGCCGCGCCGATACCCGAACCCTACGCGCAGTGGGTGGCCGAAGGGCGGCTCCTCGCCGTCCCGTATCAGGAACGGCACGTGATGTGGCCCCTAATCCCGGCTCCAGGCCGTCCGGGTTGTGCGCCGGTCCCCGGCATCGAGCCGGTCGTCCGCGCCGCTTCCAAGGTCCGCCCGGACCAGCGCCTCGCGTTCATCGAGGCCCTTCTGATCAGCTGGAGCGATGGCGAGGAGTCCTTCTGGATCGGAGACGAATATGCCGAGTTCGATATGAGACTGCCCCTTTCGGTCGACAAGGCGCACAAGTTCGGGCTCTGCGACGCCGCGGCGAAGCAGCGCGCGATGACAGACGCCCGCGCCGCGACCCTGCGCACCATGACCGACATCATCAGATCGATTCCCAGCTCCGAACCCGAGCTGCGACGCAGACTGAAACTGGCGCGTGGCAACGCGCGCCAGTTCGGCCGCATCGCTCGGGACGCCCGAAACGTCTGGGGTCGACGGCTCACCTTCACCGTCACCCGGCCGTGGTGGTACTGGCCGGGCGGCTCGGTAGCCGACGCCCTGACCACAGGACACCGCCCCGACCTTGTGCAGTACCTCGCCGGCAGGGCGTTCAAGCACAGCCGCTTGATCTTGGAGCTGGTCATGCGGACCGTATGGGACGACGCGTTCGACCACTCGAACGACGGCGTGTGACATCCACCGTTACTACGCCTCCGTCCCTGTGCGCTGAACTGGATGCAGGCCCGCGAGCAACCAGCCGGGCACCCCAGATCCCCGCGTACGCGCTCGTACGCCCGGCACAAGGAGTTCGCATGCAGCCCGCAACCTTGCTGGTCGCGTCCCCGGCCCTGGCCGGCATCGGCGGTGTGGCCACCGCGTTGACCGGAGCGCCCTGGTGGGTCACCACCCTCGTCCTCGGCGTCGCGGTCATCCAGACGGTCTTCCCACAAGAGTCGGGTGATCGTCTGGAGTGGTACCGTGACCGCCGCCGCCACCAGCGCCTGGCCTCCGGCAAGAACACGGCATGCCACAAGCCCCGCCACGCCTGGTGCCGTGACCTTCATCTGAAGCGTCCCGGCCGCAGCGTTCCCGGACGCGAACACCCCAGATGCCGGTAGCCATCGTCCAGCAGCGCAGGCGGTCACGGCTCGCGCGAGGCAACCGTTCGCTTTGCCCCGCGCACATGCCGGCGCTGCCCTCCGCCACCATGGCCGGGTGCGTTGCTACCGGGCTCTTGCCGATCTCGGCTCAGCGCCGCCTGCGCGGGCGCTGCAAGAGCTGAGCAGCCCCTCGCGGCCTCACCGCCCATGGTGGCGGAGAGAACGGCACCCTCGTCCTCGCTCTGGAAGATCCCGTCGGTCGGGTACCGTCCCCTCATGCCCCCATCCAAGCGCGCCGTGGCGGCGTGGGATGCGCTGAACCCTCGTCAGCGCACCTACATGGCTGTGTTCTACGCGGCGGACCAGGCCGCCGAGAAGTTCTGGAAGGGCGCGTGGGGACGGCGAGAGGAGTCGCTGCCGGCCAGCGTGTGGCGGTGGCTGGACTACGGGACCGTGGGCAACAGCCTGGCCGGCCTCGGAAAGCTTCAACGGGCGTTGCAGAACGAGGGAGTTCGTGACCCGGGCGCGGGATCGACGCTGGAGGCGTTGGAGCAGCGAGAGATGATCGAAACCCGGAGCACGCCTGCGCTGCTCGGCTACCGGCTGGAGGTGCAGCTGACCACGTTCGGGCGGGCGGTGTGCCGGGCCGGTGGCCTGGACCCGGACCGGCCGATGGCGCCGCGCCGGGGGCTGCTGTCGCAGGCGCTGTGGGGGATGCTGGCCGAGGTCCACGAAGCCGGGCCGCAAGGGCTTCACCGCGAGCGTGCCGACGGCGCGTGGACGCGCCTCACCCAGCGCGAGCCGGAGCCGTTCGTGGAGCAGGTTCCGGCTCACGCCGATGGCAGCGCGTTCGGCTATGCGGGGCCCTGGCTGCTGCGGCTCACCGACGCCGGCCGCGCCCACTATGTCGCCCACTGGCAGGAGTACGCGCGGCTGTATCCGGGCGTCGACGCGCCTGGCCCGGACGGCGGTCCGGTATGGCCGCCGGAGGTCGACGAAGAACTGCAGCGGTTGCGGGAGGCGACCTGGCCACCAGCGGCCCTACTGAAAGAGATCCACGCCGATCTCTCCCGGCTCGACGACCTCCCGCTCAGCCGCACGGTGGCGGCGGTGCAAGGACGCGGCCCCCTGGCGCGGATCGCCACCGCCAGGAACAACGCCTCTACCGCCTACGACACCGCGGTGCAGCGGGCCGCCGGCCGATACCGGGCAACATTGGAAGAGCAAACTGCCGAACTGGCCGATCTACGCAGGCAGGCGACCGCCCGGTACGCGGCCGCCGTCACCGCGGTGGTCAACGCCGTGGTCGCGGGCACCAGCCCGGCCGAGGCCGTCCAGCAGGACCCGGGCGTGGTGGAGTGGCCGTGGGCACCGGCCGTCCCGGTGACCGGCCTGCGCGAGGTCGACGAACATCTGGCCCGCCAGCACCCGATGGCCACGCCCGCCCCGCCCAAGAAGCGCTCCCGTGCCGCTCGAGCAGCCGAACGCACGACGGGCAAGACCGCCCGCCCGCAGGACGACATCGGGGACCGCCTGTTCCTGTACGCCCGCGAACTGGAGTCCCTCGTCGCCGGCGGAAAGCTGGTCCGGCTGCTCATGCGCGCCCGAGCGGGCTGATCCTGGGCCGCCACGACGAGAAGGGACGGTTACGTGTCGTGGGACGTACAAGCCAGCTCAGCGCGCAAGCTGCCACCGAGCTCGCGCCCCTGCTCACCCCTGCGACGGGCAAGCATCCATGGCCGAACGCGTTGCCGCCGGGCTGGGCCGGCAGCCCCTAAGGCCAGCGTGACCCCCTCCCCTATACCCAGGTCCAGCCGGAGCTGGTGGTGGAAGTGCTGGTCGATACGGCCAAGGAGGGACACCGCCACCGGCACTTCGTGAAGTACCTGCGGCCCAGGGGCGACCTCGATCCAGCCCAGGTGATCGACCAGGCGCCGGAGTCTTCTCACCGGTGGGACGCCTCGGCGGCGTAGCCGGCCGAGGACGCGTCACCGAGCCGAAGTCGGGACGGGGGGCGTAGGTGGAGGGTCCAGGCGCCAGGGTGCGGTGATGGCCAACGGCCAGAGGCAACCATGTTCATGAAGACCCCTTCCGCGCAGGTAAGGCCAGGGCGACGGCTGATGTCCGTCCCTTTCTGTGATCGGTGGCTGGGAGACGGGTGACATACCCCCGCCCGCTCGGCCCGCGCCTCGGCGGCGCAGGTGGAAGCTGCTGCACGTATCGGGTCCGACGATGCGGCGCGGGTGGTGCGGTCTTCGGCCTGCGCTCAGGTGATCGGGTTGGTCTGGCTGGTCCTGGCTTGGTCGGGATCGCCGTCGGCCTTCGACAGCGAGCAGGGCCGTCGCAGCAGACCCGGAAGGGCGGGGAACCACCAGTTGCGGTGCCCGAGGAGCCGCATCAGGGCGGGAGCCAGGATGAGACGGATCAAGGTGGCGTCGAGGGCGATGGCGGCCGCGCCGGCGAAGCCGATCTGGCGGACCTCCTGCCGGTGGCCGGCCAGCAGGCTGGCGAAGGTGACGACGAGAACGGCGGCGGCCAGGGCGATGGTGCGGGCGGTGTCTCGCATCCCGCGTGCGATGGCCGTGGCGTTGTCGCCTGTGGCGCGGTAGTGCTCGGCGATGCGGTGGACGAGGAAGACCTCGTAGTCCAGGGACAGGCTGAACACGACGGTGCAGCACAGCAGGGGCAGCAGGGCGATGACGGTACCGTTTCCGCTGTGCTGAAAGGCTACGGTGAGCAGGCCGAACGCGGCGGTTGTGGCCAGCAGGTTCATGGCGGCGGCCTTGAGCGGGATGAGTACGCTGCGAAACAGCAGGAGCAGGAACGCGAGCGTGCAGGCCACCACTAGGGCGACAACCTGGCCGAGCTGCATCACACTCGCCTCGAGCAGGTCGGCGGCGACGGCGGCGGGACCGCCGACGAGCGGCTGCTGGCCGGCAACGGCCTGGCCGAGGTATCCGCGGATGCGGGTCATCAGGTGGGCGGCGGCCGGGTTGTCGGCGGCATCGCGGCCGAATGCGGTGATCAGGGTGAGGTCGCGGCCGTTGTCGATGGCGTTGACGGCCGAGATGGAGGGGTCGGCTCGCAGCGCGTCGATGAGCTGGTCGGTGCGGGCGGGTGCGGCTCCGGCCGGGCGCGGGAGCGGGATGGTGATGAGGCTGGCCAGGCCGTCGCGTTCTATCTGGGCCAGGGTTTGACCTGAGGCGGTGTGGGCGATGGCGGGCCGGTCGTAGTCGATGCCGAGCCGGATGCCGGTCGCGGGCGCGGCGGCGAGCAGCAGCACGGCGGTGACGCCGACGACGTAGGGCCAGGGGTGCCGCATCAGGTGACCGGTCCAGCGTTCTCGCAGGTGTGCCGGATCGAGGCGGAGGCGTTTCGGTCGGGGCAGCTTGCCGCGCTCGATCCAGCGGTCGGCGACGAGCAGGACGGCTGGCAGCAGGGTCAGCGCGGCGGCGACCGCGATGACGGCCGCCACAGCCGCGGGAGCGATCAGGGCGCGGGTCAGCGCGGAGCGCACCAGCAACAACCCGCAACCGCAGATGGCGACCACCGCGATCCCGCACCAGGTCACGGTCACACCGGCGGTGGCCAGCGCGAGGGTGACAGCCTCCTGCGGGCGGGCGCCACCGCGGCGGGCCTGCCGGTAGCGCAGCAGGATGAGCAGGGCGTAGTCCAGGCCGAGCCCGAGGCCGACCGTGGCCGCCACGGTCAGGGTAAGGGTGTTGGCACTCATCGCCGTTCCAGCCAGCGCGAGCACACCCGCGCTGGTCACGATGACGACTGAGGCGATCAGCAAGGGGATGGCGGCGGCGCCGAGCGTGCCGAGCCCCAGGACGAGGACGATCAAGGTCAGGGGGGCCGCGATCATCTCCGCGGTGCGCAGGTCGTCCAGGTCGGCCTGTTTGATGTCGGCGAACACCGGCGTGACGCCGACCAGCGCCGCGCTCACGCGGCCGCTGGAGGCCTGGCGCGCGGCAGTCTCCAGGGCGGCGCGCTGGCCGGGCAGGCGATGCTGGCGTACGTTGTCGTCGCCGGACAAGCCGGCGATTGCGTAGGCGTGCCGGGGGTCTTGGCCGGGGACCGCCGGCAGGAGGTGCAGGGCGGGGGTGACCCCGGGCGCTCGGGCGAAGGCGCGCAGCGCTTCGGCCTGGGCGTGCTGGTAGGCGGGCTGGTCGGCGCGCAGCGTGCGGGAGTCGAAGGCCACCAGCACCTGCTCGTCCCCCCATTGCGGGAAGCCGCGGGCCAGCGTTTGCGCGGCGCGTGCTGATGGCGATCCGCTCACGGCCAAGGAGGGTGCGCCGAGGGTGCTCAGCAGACCTGGCAGCAGCGCCAGCGCGGCCAGGGCCATCGCGGTCCACACGGTGAGCACCCGCCTTGGGTGCCGCCCGCAAGCGGCCGCGATCCCCGCGATCACCGATCCGGTTCGGCTCACCGCCGCAGCCGAAGTGCCGCACGTGCTCGTCATCGACATCTCGTCGGGGCGTGGTTGAGTAGGGATCACCCCCCGATGCTACGTATAGTCACCAAAGAATTCGTACAGTTACACATGGGTGGGAGGTGCGGTCTTCTGCCTGTGCTGAGTGGAAAGGCCGGGCGATGACGAGCGCAGATCAGAGGTACCCGGATGGCGCGAGCGCGATCGTGGGCGTCGGGTGACGCCTGCCGGGAGGCATCAACGATCTTGATGGTCTGTGGCGGGTGCTGGAGCGGGACAGGATCTGGTGGGACGTATCCGCCGGGCCGGTTCGACGTCGATCGATTCGTCGACGAGAGCGGACGGCTCAGCGGCAAGAGCTACACCGCGGCGGGCGGGTTCCTGCCGGACGTGGCCGCCTACTTCGGTATCGCACCCAAGGAGGCCGAGCAGATGGAGCCCCAGCACCGGCTGCTGCTGGAGATGGCCGTCGAAGCCGTCGAAGCCGTCGACGACGCCGCGATCGACCCGGCCTCGCTGACCGGCTCCGACACCGGGGTGTTGATCGGCGTCTGCGACACCTCCTACGGCGTGCTGCAGATGGTCAGCCCGGCCGCCGCCACCACCGCGTACACGGGGTGCCGCTAAGAAATGTGCGGTGAGCCGCCATACCGGGTTTGAGCTGGTCTTTCAGCCGACTCGTGAAGTGGGCGTCGGCAGTGCGCCGCGGCGTCCGTAACGGCCGGAAACTCCTGAGCTCCGGCTGGTCAGCACTCAACTGCTCAATGGGTACGGCGGCGGGGCGCGAGGACCTCGGTGGCCTTGACGATGGCTTCAGCGCCGGGTTTGACGTATCGCATGGCGGTGCGGGGGTTCTTGTGCCGTGTCTTGCCCACGATGAGCTGCAGCGGGATTTCGGCGTCGCCGAAGTGGGTGGCGGCACTGTGGCGCCCATCGGAGGTGCGGGGAACGCTGATCCAGCAGCGAGCCCGCCGGGCGAGGTTGGGAAGCCACGCCGCTCGCCGTCAACCTCGACTTGTGATCACTGCCGGACTAGCGTCCTTCCTGGTGGTTACTCACGGTGAGCGAGTGAAAACCTCGCATGGCGGACGGGGCGTCCATGAGCGTGAATGGATTCGGCCAGGAAGCGGTGGCGATCGTCGGAGTCGGGTGCCGCCTGCCGGGCGGCCTCGCCAGTCTCGACCAGTTGTGGGCCGCGCTGCAGGCCGGTCACGATCTGGTCGGCCAGGTACCTGAGGAGCGCTTCGAGGCCCGTCGGTTCGTCGACGAGGCCAAACCCCGCCCAGGGAAGAGCTACACCGCCGCAGGCGGGTTTCTCGACGACATCGCGGGGTTCGACGCCGACTATTTCGGCATCTCACCGAGGGAGGCCGCGCAGATCGATCCGCAGCATCGGCTGCTGCTGGAGATGGCGGCCGAGGCGCTGGACGACGCGGGCATCGACCCGGCCGACCTGGCAGGATCGACCACCGGCGCGTTCATCGGCATCAGCGACCGCTCCTACGCCCTGCTGCAGTCAATGCAGCCCGAAGCCGCCAACCCGTACACGATGTCAGGTTCGGCGACGTCCCTGGCGGCAAACCGGCTCTCGCACGCCTTCGACCTGCGCGGCCCCAGCATGGCCATCGACACCGCCTGCTCCTCCTCCCTGGTGGCGTTGGAGCGGGCCTGCGCGCAACTGTGCTCGGGCGGCAGCCCGGTGGTGCTGGCCGGCGGCGTGAACCTGCTGCTCGCACCCTTCAATTACATCGGGTTCTCGCAGGCGTCGATGTTGTCGGCACGCGGCCGGTGCGCGGCGTTCTCGGCGGAGGCCGACGGATTCGTCCGTGCCGAAGGTGGCGCCCTCGTGGTGCTCAAGCGGCTCACCGACGCAGTGGCCGACGGTGATCGGGTGCACGGCGTCTTGGTGGGCTGGGGCAGTAACTGCGACGGGCGCACCCCCGGCGTGGCCCGCCCCAGCGCGCAGGCGCAGGAGGATCTGCTGCGCCAGGTGTACGCGCGGGCCGGAGTGGATCCGGCCGAGCTGGTGTACGTGGAGGCGCACGGCACTGGCACTCCGACCGGCGACCCGGTGGAGTGCCAGGCACTCGGCCGCGCCCTGGGAACGCGCCGCGACACCACGCTGCCGATCGGCTCGGTGAAAACGAACCTGGGCCACCTGGAGTCGGCTTCAGGCATGGCGGGCCTGCTGAAGGCGCTGCTGGTGCTGCGGCACGGCCGTATCCCGGCGAACCTGCACAGCGAGCCGCTCAACCCGGAGATCGATTTCACCGGCCTCAACCTGGCGCCGGTGACCCAGGCGCGCCAGGTGACGATGCAGGAGCGGGCTTTTGCCGGGGTCAACTCCTTCGGGTTCGGCGGCGCCAACGCCCACGTCATCGTGGCCCCCGCCCCATCGGCGTCGCCGCTCGCCGCCGCGCCCGGCAGGCACAGCCGCCTGCCGGTCACCGTCTCGGCCCGCTCACCGCAGGCGCTCGGCGACGCGGCCGCCCGGCTCGCCGAGCGACTCGACGCATCCACCGGCACGGACTTCTATAGCCTGGCCTTCACCTCGTGCACCCGGCGGGCCCGGCACCCGCACCGGCTGGCCGTACTGGCCGACGACCCGCGGCAGGCGGCCGAGCGACTCAGAGCCGCTCCTGCGGCCGTGACCGTGCCGGCGCACAGTGGCGGCCGGGTGGCGTTCGTGTTCTGCGGCAACGGCGCGCAATGGGCGGGCATGGGCGCCGACCTGTACGCGGCCGACGAGGTGTTTCGGCAGGCGGTCGAGCGCGCCGACGCCGCTCTCGCTGCGCATCTGGACTGGTCCGTGGCGCAGGAGCTGACCCTGCCGCCCGCGCAGTGGCGGTTGTCGGTGACCGAGGTGGCCCAGCCGCTGCTGTTCGCAGTGCAGGTCGGCGTGACCGAGATGCTCGCGGCCCGGGGGATCGTCCCGGCGGCGGTGGTGGGACACAGCGCGGGCGAGGTGGCCGCGGCCTGGGCGGCGGGCGCGCTGTCGCTGCAGGACGCGGCATGGGTGATGGCCGAACGGTGCCGGGCCCAGGCGCCGACCGCGGGCAGCGGCCGGATGGCCGCGGTCGGGCTGCCGCGGGCCGAGGCGGAACAACTGCTGAGCCGGTACCCGGGCGTGGAGGTGGCCGGCGTCAACACCGACCAGGACGTCACCTTGGCCGGGCCTGAAGGACAGCTCAAGCGCCTGGGTGACGATCTGTCCGCCGGTGAGGTCTTCTTCCGCATGCTGGAGCTGGATTACGCCTTCCACAGCGCGGCGATGGACCCCGCCGCGGACCTGCTGATCAGCGGCCTGGCCGGGCTCACCTCCCGGCGCCCGGCCCGGCCGTTGATCTCGACGGTGACCGGCGAACCGGTCGGCGATGCAGAGCTGGATGAGGACTACTGGTGGCGCAATCTGCGCCGGCCGGTGCTGTTCGGCCCGGCCGTACAACGGCTGCTGGCCGACGGCGTGGACGTGTTCGCGGAGATTGGCCCGGCCGCGGTCCTGGGCGGCTATCTGCGGCGCCTGGCGGAACAGGCCGGACGACAGATCCCGGTTGTCGCCACTTTGCGCCGTGGCGGGGCCGCAGAGCAGGACCTGGATCAGGCTACGACGACATTGATCGCCGCCGGCGCCAAGATCGACTGGTCGGCCTGGTTCCCGCGGCCGGGCCGGGTGGCCAACCTGCCGGCCTACCCCTGGCAGCGCCGCCGGCACTGGCAAGGCACCCCGCAGACCTGGGCGCGCAGCGGCGGTGACGGCCATGTTGAACACCCCCTGCTCGGCGAGCGCATGCCCGCCGCGACGCCGACCTGGCAGGCGAGCGTCGAACCTGCCCTGCTGCCGTGGCTGGCCGACCACACGCTCGCCGGATCCGCGGTCCTGCCCGGCACCGCCTACATCGAGATGCTGCTGGCCGCCGGGCAGCGCGTGCTGGACGGGCCGGCCGAGCTGAGCCGGCTGCGGCTGATCCGGCCGCTGGTGCTCGACGGGGACACGCGCGTTCAGACCTCTGTCGTGCCGCAGGACGGCACCGTACTGATCACCGGTGCGCAAGGAGCCGACGGCACGGCGCGGCACTACGCCCAGGGCCGGATCCGCACCCCGGCGCACCCGCGGCCCGAGCCCGTCGACGAGCACGAGCTGCGCGCCCGGTGCCGCCGCCTGGACGCCGACGAGCTCTACCGGAGCTTCAGCCGGGTGGGCCTGGATTACGGGCCGTCGTTCCGGGTGCTGCACGAGGTGTGGGCCAGTGAGCAGGAGGTGCTGGCCGGTTACCGGCACACCGCCGCGGACGAACGGTACACGGTCCATCCGGCGCTGCTGGACGGCGCCTTCCAGGCCGTGGGCCCGCTGCTGGGCGACCTGGCCGGTCACGGCGACTGCTTCGTCCCGGCGTTCTACGGCGCCGTGCGTCTGTGGCGCACCCCGGCCGCCCGCGGATGGGTCCGGGTGCGCCTGCGCGACCGTCTGGCCGACGAGGCGTGCGTGGACATCACGGTCTTCGACGAGGACGGGACGGTCAGCGTCCAGGTGCTGCAAGCGCGACTGCGACGATTCAGCCGCGAGCACACACCCCTGATTCCCTCGCAGACCGTCCTTCGGGCGGCGCCGCACGAAGGCCGGGCGGCGCCGGTGACGCCCCTGCCCGAACCGGCCAGGCTCGCCGAACTGGCGGGCGAGGACATCGAGATGCTGCGCCGGCAGTACAACGATCCGCGGTACGCCGAAGCGTGGAACGCGACCGTCGAGGTCCTGTTGCACCGATTCGCCTGGGCCTTCGCATGCCTGCTGCCGCGACCGGATGCACCGTTCACGATCGAGACCCTGATCGCCGCCGGCCTGCTGCCCCGGCATCGGCGCCTGGTCGAGGTCACGCTGCCGTGGCTGGCCGGCGCCGGCCTGGCCGAAGAGCTGCCGCAAGGACAGTGGCGGCTGGTCACCAGCCGGGCGCGTCCCGACGAGAAGACCCGTGACCTCCTGGACGAGCATCCCGCCGTCGTGGCCGAAGCGGGACTCGCGGCGCGGACCGGCAGGTACCTGCCTGCGGTGCTGCGCGGCGAGCGCGATCAGCACGAGTTGCTGAGCCAGGGCGGCGGCGGGGAGCTGTTGAAGCAGTTCTACGACCTCGCGCCGGGCGCCCAGTTCCTGCACCGGGTCGCCCGGGCGCTCATGCGCCAGATCGTGACCGCCTGGCCGCACGACCGGCCCCTGCGGATCCTGGAAGTGGGGGCCGGGACCGGCGGGCTGAGCGCGGCCCTTGTCCCGCTGTTGCCGGCCGATCGCACTCGTTACACCTTCACCGACATCTCGCCCTACTTCTTCGCCGCGGCGCGTGACCGCTTCGCGGCCTACGACTTCATCGACTACCGCCAGCTCGACATGGACGCCGACCCGGCCGAACAGGGCTTCACCGCAGGCGGTTACGACCTGGTGGTGGCCGCGAACGCGCTGCACGCCGCGGAGGACCTGGCCCTCGCGCTGCGGCACGCGCGTGACCTGCTGGCCCCCGGCGGGTACCTGCTCCTCAGCGAGATGCACGACGCCCGCGTGATGAGCGGCTACTTCGGCACGCTCGACTCCTCCTGGCGGCACACCGACACTGACGTGCGTCCCGCGACCATGCTGCTCAGTCAGGAGCAATGGCCGCCTCTGCTGCGCGAGTGCGGATTCGCCGAGGTCATCCAGTTTGGTCACGACCGGCGTCGCGACGGCAACGGCCTGTCCGTGATCGTCGCCAACCGGCCCCCTGCCGATCCTGGGCCGGAGCCTGATCCGCCCCCAGGCTCCCGCCGCCACGCGGTGGATCCTCGCCACCGAGGACGACGGTGAGCGGGCGTTGGCCCACGAACTGGCCGCACAGCTCACCTCGGCCGGCGCCGACGACGTCCGCCTCGTGCGCGCCGGCCGGGACGCCGCCGCCTGGCCGATCTCGGCGGTCGGCGACACTGTGACCGTGCTGCTGTTCGGTGCTGACGACGGGTCTGACCGCGCGGTTGCCGACGCGGTGCGCCGCACCACGGATCGGCTGGCGCTCCTGCGCGCCGTCAGCCAGGCCTGCGATCAGCAGGGCAACGAGCACGCGCAGAGGCTGGTGCTGGTGACGCGCCCTTCCGGCGCGCTGCCCGCGCCGGAAGAGCCGCTCGTGCCGCTGGACGCCGCCGTCTGGGGAGCGGCTCGCTCCCTGGCGAGCGAGCGTCCAGAGCTGGGTGCACGCCGTCTCAGCCTGCACCGCGGTAAGAGCACCACGGCGGACGCGCGGCGTCTGGCGGCCGAGCTGCTGATGCCGGCGACCGAGCCCGAGGTCGCGCTGACGCCTTCCGGCCGTTTCGTTCCTCGCGAGGTGGCCCACACGCCGCTCGCACCGGGCTGCGCCCACTTCGCGCTCAAGGTGCGCCAGCCAGGCCGGAGCTACCGGCTGGCCTGGGCGCAGACCGAGCCGCAGCCGCCCCCGGGCCAGGCATGGTCACGCTGGCCGTGCGCGCCAGCGGGCTCAACTACCGCGACGTGCTCATCGCCACGAACCTGCTGCCGGGCGAGGCGATCGAGGGCACCCTCTCCGCGGCCGGGACCGGGCTGGAATGCGCGGGCATCGTCACCGCCGTGGGAGACGGAGTCGAGCACCTGGCCGTCGGCGACCGCGTGTGCGCGATGGCGCCCGCGGCGCTGGCCTCCCACACCACAACCGCTGCCGCCGTCACTGGCAAGATCCCCGACGAGATGAGCTTCGCCGAGGCCGCCACCCTGCCGGTGCTCGCGGCGACCGTGCACTACGCGCTGGCCCACCGTGCGCGACTGCGTCCCGGCGAGAGCGTGCTGGTGCACGGCGGCGCCGGCGGAGTCGGGCTGGCGACCCTGCGATACGCGCGGCACGTCGGCGCGCAGGTGATCGCCACGGCGGGCACCGAGGCCAAGCGGGACCTGCTGCGCGCGCTGGGCGTCGAGCACGTGTTTAACTCGCGGGACCTGACGTTCGTCGAACACGTCGAAAGGCTCGGCGGCGTGGACGTGGTCGTGAACTCCCTCAGCGGCGAAGCCATGGTCCGCAGCCTGGAGCTGCTGCGGCCCGGTGGCCGGTTCATCGAGCTGGGCAAGCGGGACATCCTCGGCGGCGGCTCACTGCCGATGAACCCCTTCCACGGCGACATCACCTTCTGCGGCGTCGACGTCACCCGGATGCCGCAGCACCTGTTCGCCGAGGTGTTCGCCGCCATCCGGCAGGGGGTGCACCGCCCGCTGCCCTACACGCTGTATCCGGCCGCCCGGGTCGCCGAAGCGTTCTCCGCGATGCGCCACTCCAGGCACATCGGCAAGATCGTCGTCTCCTTCGACGAACAGGACGAACCCCTGGCGATCGAGGCCCGCGCCACTGCCCCGGTCCTGGACGCTGAGGGCACCTACCTGGTGAGCGGTGGCCTCAGCGGATTCGGCGCGGCCACCGCCCGCCGGCTCGCCGAGCGCGGCGCTCGCCACCTGGCGCTGGTTTCCCGCCGCGGGCCGGCCGCGCCCGAGGCGTCCGCGCTGCTGGCCGAGTTGGCCGAACGTGGCGTCCGCGCCCAGGCCTACGCCGCCGACGTCGCCGACCCGGCCGCCATGGCCAAGGTGATACAGGCCATACACGTCGGCGGCCACGCGCCGGCCGGCATCGTGCACGCGGCCATGCACCTCGACGATGACGCGCTGACCGAACTGAGCGATGAGCGCATCAACGCCGTTCTGCTGCCCAAGATCGCCGGAGGGCTCGTGCTCGACGAGATCGCCCGCAGCCACGACATCGCGCAGTTCATCATGTACAGCACAGTGAGCGCGGTCATGGGAAATGCCCGGCAGTCACCGTATGCGGCGGCCAACCTGTTCCTCGAGGCCCTGGTACGGCAGCGCCGGGCCCGCCAGGAGAGCGGCATCGCCCTGGCCTGGGGGCACATCGGCGATGTGGGCTACATCGCACGCAACGACATCTCGCACTTCGTGACCGGCATCGGCCTGCTGCCGATTCCCTCGGCCGAGGCGCTGGCCGCGGGCGAGCACCTGGCGGCCACGGGGGCGTCGGTCTGCGCGGTCAGCCGCAGTCATTGGGGACGCGTGCGTGGCGTGCTCGCCACCGCCGACGCGGCCACCCGGTTCAGTCTGCTGATACCGGCCGATCACGAGGGTGACGGCCAACCCGGCGGACACGACAAACTGCGAGAACTCGCTACGATGCCGCTTGAACAGGTCGTGCCCCACGTGGCCGGCACCCTCATCCAGGCGCTGGCCAAGGTGTTGCACACCGATCCCGGCCTGCTCGACCGGTCTAAGCCGCTGCAGGACTACGGCCTGGACTCACTGATGGCCGCCGAGCTGTCGGTGCGCGCCCGCAACCTGTACTCGGTGGAGATCTCACCGACCGAGTTGCTGCGCGCCAGCACCACGGTCGACGACCTCGCCCAGTTCGTCTGCGCGCGTCTGCCTTCCCGCCAGGACCTCAAGGAGAGCCGGCCTTCCTGACCCGGCACGGGCTACCAGCGCAACAGCACCATTTCGCTGTACAGGCCGGGCCCCAGGGACAGCAGCAGCCCCGGGCTGTCCCTGGGCGGCCCGGCCTCGATGGTGTCGGCCAGGATGTGCAGCACCGAGGCCGAGACGCAGTTCCCGCAGTCGCGCAGGTGGGCGCGGCTGAGATCCAGGGCGTCGGTGGGCAGACCGAGCACCTTGGCGACGTTGTCGAGGATCTTCGGCCCGCCCGGATGACAGGGCCACGCGGTGATGTCGCCTGCGGTCAGGCCATGGTCATCAAGGAACCCTCGCACATCGCCCTCCAGCGGCTCGGCGAACCCGTCGGCGAGGTCACGGTGCAGGATCACTTCTATGCCCCGGTCCTCCAGCCGCCACCCGGCCAGATGTGTCGTACCTGGAGAGACATGATGGCGGGTCGCCTGGATGCGCGGATGGTAGCCGGACCGGGCGGCGGGCGCCTGCGGCCCGCAGGCGACGACCACGGCCACCGCATCGCCGAACAACGCGGTGCCGAGGATGTACTCGAAGGTCAGGGGCTGCGGGTGCCAGTTCATCGACGGCAGTTCGACCGAGAGCAGGACCGCTGTGTGATCGGGCCAGGCACGCAGATAGTCGTTCAACCGCGCCAGTCCCAGCCCGCCGCCTCCGCAGCCGGTCCCGAACAGCGGCATCCGCTGCACGTCGCGGCGCATGCCGAGCCGGACTGCCAGCTCGATGTCGATCGTGGGCACGGCGATGCCGGTAGAGGTGTTCGTGATGAACATGTCGACGTCACGCGGCTCCACGCCGGCGCGCCCCAGGGCCGCCCGCAGGGCTTGTGCCGCCAGGTCGCCCGCCACCTGGTGGTGCCGGTCGCTGACCTTGCCCAGCGTGGTCAACCTCGCGTACTCGGCAGGAGGGATCGCCAGATGACGCGACTGCACGGTGGTGGAGGTGAACACCTGGTTGATCAGCTCGCGGCGCGGCCCCTCGGCCTGCACGCCGGCCACGAAGAGCTCGGCCAGTTCCTGTTGAGCGTATCGATACGGAGGCAGATGTTTGTGCACTGCCAGCAGTGTGGACGACATGTGGAGCCCTCCTGGAGATGATGTCCGCGCGGCAAGCCGGACCCCTCTTCGCCAGGGTCTGTGCCGCCTGGCGCTCCCCAGCCAACTACGGGAATCGACTCGGCAGGTGAGCGGCTCGCCCTGCCAGTAACCAGACTTAGCCGATTGTGGACATAGACCAGCAGGTCGGCGCTGTACGCGGCACTGCCGCCGTTAACCCATAAAGTTCTAGAGTAGCTCCAGAGCCGACGGCAGCGGTGGCGATGTGGCTGCTCTACTGGCCTGGTGTAGCCGCGCATTCAGACGTTACCGCGGTGCTTACAAGGGCAGGCCGAGCTGGACGCGCGCACGCTGCGAGGGCCACTGTGTGAACATGGGGCCCCGCAAGGGTCGGTGCGACCAGCCCCAAAGTAGCGCTCTGTAATCATGCCCACGGGCTGTGTTTACAGAGGTCGCTAGCTCATGGCCATGTCGGCCTGCCTCACGGGCACCTGATGGATCAGTGAGTGCGGCAGCGGGGGCGCGAGAACCTCGGTGGCCTTGACGATGGCTTCAGCGCCGGGTTTGACGTAGCGCATGGCGGTGCGAGGGTTCTTGTGCCGGGTCTTGCTCATGATGAGCTGCAGCGGGACCTCGGCCTCGCCGAGGTGGGTGGCGGCGCTGTGGCGCAGCTGGTGAAGGTCGAGGCCGGCGTGCTTGTCCAGCAGGACGCGGGCGCGGTCGTAGCCGAGGCGGGCTCGGCCGGTGTGCGGGCAGATGTCGGCTGGTGGGGCGGCGGGCGGGGACGGGGCGGCGTTCGGACAGGAACAGCGGGCCGTGGGTGCGCGTGCTGCCGTCCGGGAGGCGGAGCAGCCGGGGCAGGAGGTGGGCGGTGCCGCTGTCCCAGAGGACCCACTCGGTGGTGCCGCCCTTGGAGCGGACCGGGGCACGCCGGTGCTCCAGGTCCAAGTCTTCGACCTTCAGCGCGAGGATCTCGGCGGCCCGGGCGGTGGTTTCGTACAGCATCCGCCACAGGC